>WJLY01000173.1 GCA_014728245.1 Candidatus Effluviviaceae Genus IV sp. | reverse complement strand
GTACGCGAGGGTGCAGACGGTGGTCGACACGACCACCATGGAGACCGAGACCGTGGACTACCGGCCCTTGGGGATCGACGGGGAGTGGGAGTGGAGAAGCGGCGTCACCTTGACGCTCGCCAGGCGGACTACCGACAGGCGCTTCCATCCCCGCATGGGGAGCTACAGCCGGCTGACGGCCGAGCTCTTCGGCGGCGCTCTGCAGGGCGACGTCGAGTATCAGAGGTACATACTCGACGCCAGGAAGTTCATTCCGTCCTTCTGGGGCACGACCCTTATGCTCCGGGGACGGACGGGGATCGTGACCGGCTACGGGGATCCCGAGACCGTGCCGGACGACACGCGGTTCGAGCTGGGAGGCGTGGGCGCCAACGGCATCAGGGGCTACAACAACCGGTCGATCCTGCCTGAGGGCAAGGACCTCTACGGCGGCCGCACGATGCTCCTCGGGACCGTCGAGCTGAAGCTGCCGCTTACGAGCGAGACGGCGGCAGTTCCGATCTACGGGCTTGCCTTTCTCGACGCGGGCAACACCTGGGACTCGAAAGCCGACACGCACCCGACCGATCTCTACTGGGGCGCGGGCGCGGGAGTAAGGGTGGAGGTCCCCGTCCTGGGCAATCTCGGCATCGACCTGGGTTACGGGCTGGACGAGGAGGAGGGCGGCGAGTGGGTCGTCCACTACCAGTTCGGTCTCGAGTACTGAGGCAGCCCTGCGCGGGCAACGGAGGGCCCGGACCCGGGGCCCACTGAACGGAGGTACACTTGAGACACATCGCATGGACGTTGGTCGCGACGGCGCTCCTCATGGCGCCATCGGCTCAGGGGGCCGAGAAGATCGGTTACATCAACTCGTCGAGGCTTCTGTCGGAATACGAGGGTACGAGGGACATCCAGAGCCAGGTGGAGGCGTCGCTGTCGGACTGGGAGGAGCAGGCGAGGGCCAGGCAGAGCGAGGTCCAGGAGCTCATGCTCGAGCTGGAGAGCCAGGAGCTTCTCCTCTCGGACGAGGCCATAGAGGAGAAGGAGCAGCAGATCGAGGAAAAGCGTCGGGAGTACGAGACGTTCATGAACGAGGTCTTCGGCCCGGGCGGGCTCGCCGTCCAGCGGGAGACCGAGCTCCTGCAACCCCTCTATGACAAGATAGACGCGATCCTACAGGAGATCGGCCAGGAAGAGGACTACCTCATGATCATCGACGCGGCGGCGGCCGCGCCGAGCCCGATAGTGGTCTACGGCGATCCGTCGGGCGACCTGACCGACGAGGTCCTGAGCAGGCTGAACAGCCAGACCGAGTAGCATTGCGGCGCCGCGTCCGTGCAACCGGGAGCCGGCTTTTGAGCATCACACTGAGCGAGCTGGCCAGACGGGTCGGCGGCGACGTCGTCGGTGACGGGTCCGTCGTGCTCGAACGCGCGGCGGCGATCGGCGAAGCCCGGGAAGGCGATCTGACGTTCCTCTCGAATCCGAGGTACGAGAAGTACCTGGCGACGACCGCCGCTTCGGCGGTCGTCGTGGACAGAGAGCACGCGACGCCGCTTCCGGGGAGGGCTCTTCTCGTGGCCGAAGACGCTTACGCGTGCTTCGCCAGGGCCATCGAGGTGCTGAGACCCGGTGAGGCGATGCCGGACCCGGGGACAGACGAGAGCGCCGTCGTCTCGGACGAGGCTTCCCTGGGACGCGGCGTGGCGATCGGGCCGAACGCGGTCGTCATGGACGGGGCCACGATCGGAGACGGCGTCGTCGTGGACGCCGGGGCCTACGTCGGGCGCGGAGTTTCGATCGGCCGCGAGAGCATCGTGCACGCGAACGTGGTTCTGAAGGCCCGTTGCAGTCTAGGCGAGCGCGTGGTCGTCCACTCCGGAACCGTGATCGGCACGGACGGGTTCGGGTTCGCTCTCGGAGAGGCGGGCCGCGATCACCAGAAGGTCCCGCAGGTGGGGACCGTGATCGTCGAGGACGACGTTGAGATCGGTTCCAACGTATGCATCGACCGCGCCACTCTCGGCGAGACGCGGATCGGCCGCGGTACGAAGATCGACAACCTGGTCCAGATTGGCCACAACGTGGTCGTCGGTGAGGGGGCCGTCATCGTCGCTCAGGTGGGGATATCGGGAAGCACCAGGGTGGGGAGTCGGGCGGTGCTCGCCGGGCAGGCGGGCATAGTAGGCCACATCACCATCGGCGACGACGCCGTCGTCGGCGCTCAGTCGGGGGTGACCCGCTCGATAGAGCCGGGCGCGGTGGTCTCCGGATACCCGGCTCGCGATCACAGGACCTCGATGCGGCTCCTGGCCGGGTTGCAGCGGTTGCCGGAGCTCTTCAGGCGGGTGCGCGCGCTGGAACGCAGGATCGGGGAGACCGAGGAGGAGTGATGGTGAGAGACCGCCAGCGTACTCTCGGAGGCGGCTGCTCCTACACGGGCGTGGGTATCCACACCGGGCGGGAGTCTACGGTGAGATTCAGGCCCGCTCCGGCGGACTCCGGTGTGGTCTTCACGAGAGTCGATCTGCCGGACTCGCCCAGAATACCGGCGTCGATCGCGTGCGTTGTCCAGAGCGCCGACTACCCGAGGCGGACCACTCTCGCCGGCGGCCCCGTGAGGATCTACACGGTCGAGCACGTGCTGGCGGCGTTACTCGGCCTCGGGATCGACAATGTGATCGTCGAGCTTGACTCCGACGAGCCCGCGGAGCCGACCGACGGCAGCTGCAAGCCCTTCGTCGATATACTTATGGAGGCGGGCATAAGGGAACAGGACGCCACTCTGCAGTACCTGGAGGTCACCGAGCCGGTGACCTACGACGAGGGAGACGTCCATATCGCGGCTTCTCCACACGACGGCTTCCGGCTCTCCTTCACCATCGACTATCCGAATCCGACGATCGGCACGCAGTACGCCTCGTTCGAGGTCACGAACGAATCGTTCCTCAGCGAGATCGCGCCCGCGCGCACGTTCGCGCTCGAGAAGGACGTGGAGGACCTGCAGAAACGCGGGCTCATCAAGGGCGGAAGCCTCGACAACGCGATCGTCGTGGGAAGCGACGGTATCGTCAACAAGAGCGATCTCCGGTTCCCCGACGAGTTCGTGAGGCACAAGATCCTCGACCTCATGGGCGATCTCGCGCTCCTGGGGTGTCCCATCAGGGGTCACGTGTACGCCTCGAAGTCCGGGCACGCGACCAACGTGAGGTTCGTCGAGCAACTGCGCAGGTCGATCGCCGAGGGCAAGATCCGCCGAGGGGGCACGACGGAGTGGGACATCGGGGCCATCGAGCAGATATTGCCTCACAGGTATCCGTTTCTGCTGGTGGACAGGATAGTCGAGCTGGGCGACAGGCGCGTGGTCGGAGTGAAGAACTTCACGATGAACGAGTGGTTCTTCGGAGGGCACTTCCCGGGTCACCCGATCGTGCCGGCCGTGCTGCTGGTCGAGGCGATGGCGCAGGTCGGGGGCTTCCTGTTGCTTTCGAGGGTTGATGACAGGGAGTCGAAGCTGGTCTACTTCATGGGCATAGACAAGGCCAGGTTCCGGAAGCCGGTGAGGCCGGGCGACTCGGTCCGCTTCGAGCTGGAGCTTCTGAACCTGCGGAGGGGCACCTGCAGGATGCGCGCCTTCGCGTACGTCGGCGGCGAGCTGGTGGCCGACGGAGAGCTCTGGTCTCAGGTGGTCGACAGATAGGCGGATAAACCTATGACAGGAATCGACCCGAGAGCCGTTGTTCACGAGAGCGCCGTGCTGGCGGACGATGTCACGGTGGGACCCTTCGCGATGATCGGTCCTGACGTGACGGTCGGCAGAGGCGCCACGGTCGGATCGATGGCGCTCATTGAGAGGAACACAGCGATCGGAGAGGAGTGCACGATCTGCCACGGCGCCGTGGTCGGCACCGATCCGCAGGACCTCAAGTACGCGGGGCAGAAGACGTCACTCAGGATCGGAGACAGGACGACGATCCGGGAATTCTGTACCATCAACCGGGCCACGTCCGAGAACGAGTCGACGCTCGTGGGCGAGGACTGCCTGATAATGGCCTACGCGCACATCGCTCACAACTGCGAGATCGGGAACAACGTCGTGATCGTTAACGCGGTCAACCTGGCCGGGCACGTCCACGTCGACGACTGGGCGATCATCGGAGGGATGACGGCCGTCCAGCAGTTCGTACGCATAGGCGCCCACAGCTACGTCGGCGGGGCCTGCAGGATCACGAAAGACGTCCCTCCGTATTTCAAGATAGGCGGTGTGCCCACGCGTCCCATCGAGGTGAACACGGTCGGCCTTCAGCGCCGCGGGTTCGCGGAGGAGACACTCAACAAGCTGAGGCAGTGCTATCGCCTGCTCTATCTGTCGGACCTCAACACGACGCAGGCCGTGCGGCGCATCCGCGAGGAGGTACGGAACGGCCCGGAGATCGACAGCCTGATCGAGTTCGTGGAGAGCTCGCAGAGGGGGATCATCAAGTAGGCGCGGGGAAGTGGCAGGTCTCTGTC
>WJLY01000172.1 GCA_014728245.1 Candidatus Effluviviaceae Genus IV sp. | reverse complement strand
GCTGTCGGGCTTGTCGCTCGTGGCCAGCCACTCGTGCTCGGAGCCCCAGTAGACGTCCTCCTCCGGCGCCCAGATGTCCTCACGTCCCCCGGCGAACCCGAAGGTCTCGAAACCCATCGACTCGAGAGCGCAGTTGCCCGCGAGGATCATGAGGTCGGCCCACGAGATCCCCCGGCCGTACTTCTGCTTGATCGGCCAGAGGAGCCGACGCGCCTTGTCCAGGTTCACGTTGTCCGGCCAGCTGTTCAGGGGCGCGAAGCGCTGGTTGCCGCCGCCGGCGCCGCCCCGGCCGTCGCCCATCCGGTAGGTACCGGCGCTGTGCCACGCCATCCGGATGAAGAGCCCGCCGTAGTGGCCGTAGTCGGCGGGCCACCAGTCCTGCGAATCGGTCATGAGCGCGTAGAGGTCGTTCTTCAAGCCCTCATAATCGAGCTTCTTGAACTCCTCGGCGTAATCGAACTCTTCTCCCATCGGGTTGCTCATGGGGGGATGCTGGTGGAGGACCCTGAGGTTCAGCTGGTTCGGCCACCAGTCGCGGTTCGTCGTGCCGCCCCCGGCAACCGGCTCACCGGTCTTGCCCGTCACCGGGCACCTGCTTCCTTCGCTCATTGTCCGCTCCTTTTCGTGCCCAAGTCCCCTCCGGAATCGCCGCTGTCCGATTCCTCGATCTCTTCCTTCGCGCAACGACTGCAGACGCCGCGCACCTCGACGCTCGTGGCGTCGACGCTGCCGAAGTCGGCAACCGATTCAGGTATGGGAAGTGCGTTGAGTTCTTCGCTCTCGAAGTCGCGTGTCAGCCCGCACCGCGCACAGACGTAGTGATGATGTCGTGCCAGGTTCGCGTCGAAGCGGGCGACCTCGCGCCTCGGCCCCAGGGTGGAGACGAGGCCCAGGTCGCTCAGCAACCAGAGCGTACGGTAGACGGTGTCGAGCGACAGTGTCGGCAGCCGGGGCCTGAGCGCCTTCAGCACGGCCTCGGCGCTGGGATGGTCCGCGCTGGAAGCGACCTCGCGGAAGATCTCGAGGCGCTGGTGGGTCAGTTTGACGCCTGCCCTCTTCGCGGTCTCCTTGAAGCGCGCCATCCTGCGCTCGACCTCATCCCTTGATACCTGCAATACACCTCCTAGCTGCGGATAAGCCGCAGATAGGAATCTAACCCCAATAAGAGCCCATTGTCAAACCGCAGGCGGCCATTGTTGCCGCCTTTATGGTTCCCCGGATGTGCCGGCATTCGACGCGAACGGACGAGGACTCAGGCGGAGAGATGGTTCGGGACCCGGCAAGGCGCGCCGGGCGGCGGCCACCGTTCCGCCAGCAGCCCTCTCGGACGGGAGGGCGCAGACCAGGAGACAGAGCGACGCAGTGGAGAGCTACAGCGGCCTCAAGAGCGACCGGGTCCGGATACGGAGGCGCCGTAGAGAGGCTCGAAGCACTTGCGGTAGTGGTACCCGTATATGGCAAGCGCGACGGCGACGGGGAGAGTCCGGGGACGCCTGAAGAGGGTCCAGAACAGGAGGCCGGGGTACTCCCAGCGCTCGCGGCCCGCGACGCTCAGGTGGTAGAGGGAGCGGACGGCGGCCAGAACGTGTGACGGCGTGATGTGGACGTTAACGCTCGGCGGCCGGTACTCACGGAGGAACGTCCTCACGCGGCGATAGTAGTTTCTCGGTGCGTAGAGATCGCGAAGAAGGTCGCCGTACCCGGCCTGGAGCGACTCGAGCCCCATGCGCGGGACGATGTTGGTCGTCCCGTCCGAGTTGTCGCCGGACAGGTCGACGCGTATCCGCCCCTCCCGGTCGAGCCTGTCGTACAGAGCGGTACCGGCCGGCGCCTGAAGTAGTCCGACCATCGCGGTGACGATCCCGCTCTTCTGTATGAACTCGGCCATCCGCGCGAAGACGGAGGGCGTGTCGTTGTCGAATCCGACGATGAAGCCCGCCTGAACCTGGAGTCCGGCTCTCTGGATGCGTTTGATGTCCGCCAGGAGGTCGCGGTTCCGGTTCTGCTTCTTGTGGCATTCCGCGAGATTCGCCTCGTCCATCGTCTCGATCCCGATGAAGACCGTGTCGAAGCCGGCGCGCACCATGAGCTCCAGAAGCTCGGTATCGTCCGCGAGCTCCATGGTGACCTGAGCGCTGAAGCTCACACCGCGCTTGCCCCTCCTCCACTCTATCAGCGCAGGAAGAAGCTCGTTGCGCAGGTAGCGGCCCATGGCGTTGAAGTTGTCATCCACGAAGGGAACGACGCCGCGCCACCCGACGCCGTACAGGCAGTCCAGCTCCGCGATTACCTGAGCGACGGTCTTCTTCCTCCAGCGATGGCCGAAGAGCTGTGTTACTGCGCAGAACTCGCAGTCGTTCGGGCAGCCGCGCGAGAACTGGACGCCGCGGGAGGCATACTCGCGCGGGTCGACAAGGTCCCATCGCGGCACGGGGCTCACGGACATGTCCGCGAACTCGTCGGTCCGGTAGAGGCGTCGTGCCTCACCGCGTTCGAGGTCCTCAAGGAACGGAGGAAGCGTCAGCTCCGCCTCGTTCAGCACGAAGTGGTCGACGTCCCCGAACCTCGCCCTCTCCTCCTCCGACGCGAAGAGCGGCCCACCGGCCACCACGGTCAGCCCTGCCGACTTGCAGCGCGCAGCGACGTCCAGCGCGGAGTCCCTCTGCACGATCATCCCGCTCACGAGGGCGTAGTCGGCCCACGCGAGGTCCTCGTCGGTCATGTCGCGCACGTTCAGGTCGACGAGACGGAGGTTCCAATCGGAGGGGAGCATCGCGGCCACGGTCAGAAGGCCAAGAGGTGGGGACGCGGCCTTGCGGTTTATCAGTCTGAGGGCGTGCGTGAGGCTCCAGAAGGTCTCGGGGCTCCTCGGATAGACCAGGAGTGCATTCAATACGGCTCCGTGACTGTGCCGCCTGCTTGCGCGGCCTGGGTGAGACAACGGGGCCGCCCCAATTGCGCGAGAGGGCGGCCCCGTGTGCTCATATCGGTCTGCGATTCTAAGTCGCCGACTACTCCACGATCTTTGTGACGTTCTCCGCCGCAGGGCCCTTCTCGCCCTGGACAACGTCGAACTCCACGCGATCACCCTCGCTCAGGGTCTTGAACTCGTCGCCGCCCTGGATCGCCGAATGGTGAACGAACACGTCCTTCGACCCATCCTCCAAAGAGATGAAGCCGAAGCCCTTGCTGTCATTGAACCACTTCACGGTTCCTGTCGTACCCACTGTGTTCTACCTCTCTTATTCTCGCCAGGCCGGGTCGTCCCAGCTGCCGGCGATTGTCCTGTCGGGAGCCGGGCAGTCCGGCCCTCCGACATCTTCTTGACGGGGCCCGTTTGCCCCTGCAGGCGACGCCTTTGCCGAACGCCGGTATGGCTCCACATCCTCAGGCGCCTCATGGCGCCCCGAAGCACAAAAAAGGGGCCGGCTCGCGCGCCAGGTCCCTCCTAAGAGATTCCGGATATGTCACCATACCAACGTGGTCGCCTCTGCTACGTAACAGCATAGTCGCGCCGGCTGCCCGCGTCAAGCACAATCGGCAACCGTGGCTAGAGACAGGCAGGGAGGCCCAGCCAGCAGGGCGCCCGGCGCTTCCTCGCGTACCGCCGAAAGGGACAGGAAACGACGACAACCGCCTCGAGGACACCGGATGTCAACCGGAGGCCTGTGGGCCACGAACGGATGTCAGCCGGAGCCCTGTGGGCCACGACGGCAGCCCTGCAGCATCGCGTCGAGAGCCTGCAGGAACCGCGAGCGGTCCCTCTTGCCGAAAGGTTCGGGTCCCCCGGTCTGGATGCCCATGTCGCGAAGCTCGGCCGAGAGGTCGCGCGCCGCCATCGCCTCCCCGATCGAGTCCCGAGTGAACTCGCGTCCGCGGGGTCCGAGCACCCGCGCGCCCGATTTCAGACAGCGGTCCGCCAGCGGGATGTCGGCGGTGACCACGACGTCGCGCTCGCACGCGCGTTCTGCGATCCAGTCGTCGGCCGCGTCGAAGTCACCCTTGACGAGAGCCAGCTCGAACCCTTCCTCCTCGGGCACCCGCATCCACGAGTTGGCGACGACCGTCACGGGTACGCCGTATCGGCGCGCCACGCGGTAGACCTCTTCCTTCACGGGGCACCCGTCGGCGTCGACGAAGATGATGGTCTGCCTGGAACCCTCCCTGTGCCCATCTGTCATCCGCCGTGCTCCCATGACCTGCCCTCGTGCGTCGTGCCGATCCCGGAGGCTGATACCGCAGTTCGCGGCTCGCCCGGGCTTGCTTGTGGACAGGGTTCCAACTACTCCATCTGCTGAATGCGAAGCCGCGTCGCCAAGTTCGATCGAGGCCCACCGCCTACTTCAAGAGGACCAGCTTCTTCCGGTCCTCGAACGAGCCCGACGTCATCCTGTAGAAGTAGACTCCCGCCGCCACATCGTGACCGGCCGCGTTCCGGCCGTTCCACATCACCTCGTGCCGGCCGGGCGGGTACACGCCGCCGGCAAGACGGGTCACCAGGCGACCGGCGATGTCGTGCACCACGATCTCGACCTCGGACTCCGAAGGCAACGCGAACCGGATCTTCGTGGTCGGGTTGAAGGGGTTCGGGTAGTTCTGGCTCATCGAGACCCGGAGAGGAGGCACCTCCTCGACGCCCGTGACGTCCGACAGCTCGTACTTCCAGACGCCTCCCCCGCTCAGACCAGCGTACAGGTGGTCACCGGACGGCCACAGCGCGAGGACCGGGCCTCCGGGAAGAGCGCTCCCGAGTTCAACCCAGGACATCCCGGGGCGGACGCTGTAGAAGACCTCCCCCGCGCTGCTGCCTGCAAAGAAGAACGTCTCGGTCGCGGCGAGGCTGCGGACGTGACTCTGGAGCGGCAGTCCCTGGTTCTCCGCAGACCATAAGTCGCCGTGGTCGTCGGAGACGAACACGCCCCCGCCGGCCGTCCCGGCCAGCAACCGGCCGTCGTCCAGCGCGAGATCCGTGACGGCGCCGGTCGCCAGACCACTGTTGACGGCAACCCAGGTGTTCCCGAGATCCTCGGTTCGGAAGACGCCGCTGTCGGCCGTGCCCGCAAACACCCGTACACCGTCGGAGACGAGCGCGTTGATGTTGACGCTGCCCAACCCCTCGTTCCGCGGGCTCCAGCTGGCACCGTCATTCGTGGAGAGGAAGACACCCCCGTCGCGGCTCCCGGCGAAGACCGCATCCCCGCAGAATGTGAACGCCTGTATCCAGTCGCTCGTGAGCCCGCTGTTCGACTGGCTGTAGTTGCCGCCACCGTCGACCGACCTGAATACCCCGAGCAAGTCGGTGCCGGCGAGGACCAGCGAGCCGTCGGCGATCACGGCCCGAATCTCCACCGTCCATACGGAGGTCGAGCTGTGCCAGCTGCCGCCGCCATTGGTCGTGTAGAAGAGGCCGGCGCCGTGGGAACCGGCGATGAGCCTGCTCGAGCTCTCGGCCAGCCCGCCGATGCTGCTGGGGAAGGAACCGCCGTAGCTCAGCGTCCAGGAGTCTCCCCCGTTCTCAGAGCGGTAGACGTGGCCGCTTGACGCCCCGACGAAGAGGCTGCCGTCGTCGGTACCGATCGACCACAGATTGGTTTCAGAAAGGCCGTTGTTCACGGTCTCCCAGGTCTGTCCGGAGTCGGTTGACCGTGAGACACCGGGCCCGTGTGCCGCCGCGTAGAGAACGCCTCCCATGGTCACGAAGCCCTTGACCGACGGGAGGCTCGTTCCCAACGAGACCCAGCTGTCACCATGGTCCTCGGACACGAAGACGCCGCTCCACAGGGTACTGGCGTAGAGCCTGCCCTCGAAGGAGATCATCGACATGATATTGGGCTCGCCGAGTCCGTTGTTGGCCGCCTCCCAGGACTCGCCCAAGTCGTCCGACCTGTACAGGCCGTCGAGGTAGGTCCCCGCGTAGATATGGGCGCCGTCGGCGGCCAGCCAGTAGATGTTCCTGGCCGGCAGGCCGGCGTTCACTTCCTCCCAGCTGTCCCCTCTGTCCGGGGAACGGAAGACGCCGTAGAGATAGGTCCCGGCAAAGAGCTGCCCGTCCCGAGCGAGCAGCGTCTTCGTGTACTTGCCCGCCAGTTCCGTTCCACAGGCCTCCCAGGACTCGCCCTGGTCCGCGGAGCGGAAGACGTTCTCGTCGCTCGCCACGAACAGGGTGTCTCCCAGGGTGGCCAGGGACTTGAGGTCGTGACTCGTGAGCCCGGCGTTACGGAACGACCAGGAGCCACCCCCGTCGTCGCTCGCGAGGACCCCGCCGCCGCCGGTGGCGGCGTAGACGCTCGTGCTGTCGGCGACGAACGACCGCACGCGCCCGCCCGGGGGGCCGCTCGTGGCCTGCCAGTCGGCCGAAGCTGCCACAGGCAGCAGAAACAGAATCAGAGCTGACGCGGTGGACAGAAGGCGAGACGTGAGACCCACACCATCCCCCAGCGTTCAAGGCCTTTGATGAATGCACTCTTTGTTCAGTTTACCATGGATTCGGTCGCCCAAGGCCTCAATAAGCATCTCTTCATTCGAGTTGGGGGTCCCCATGTGAACCTCTGAGCGGGTTTCGCACCCCCTTTATCGTTGCGGGCTCTCTTGCATGTGTGATATAGTATGTCAAGTTCGCGAGTCCTGCTCCGTCTCTCAAATGGGAGGATCCCATGAGACAGTTGGTCGTAGTCGCTATAGCTCTATCGCTCTTCGCCACCGGCGCTGCCGCCTCCGACCTCATCATCACCGGCGTGATCGATGGTCCGCTCAGCGGTGGGGTGCCGAAGGCCATCGAAGTGTGCGCCTGCGCCGACATCGCCGACCTTTCGATCTACGGGCTCGGGTCCGCCAACAACGGCGGGGGCTCGGACGGCGAGGAGTTCACCTTCCCGGCTGACTCCGCCGTCGAGGGCCAGTTCATCTACGTCTCGAACGAAGATGTCCAGTTCCAGGCGTTCTTCGGGTTTGCCCCGGACTACATCGACTACGCCTCCACGAGCATCAACGGCGACGACGCGGTCGAGCTGTTCATGAACGGCGTCGTCGTGGACGTGTTCGGCGACATCAACGTCGACGGCACCGGCGAGCCCTGGGAGCACCTGGACGGTTGGGCCTACCGGGTCGACGAGACCGGCCCTGACGGCGCGACCTTCATCGAGGCGAACTGGAGCTTCAGCGGCCCGGGCGCGCTTGACGGCGAGACCACCAACGCGACGGCCGCCGTTCCGTTCCCGCTCGGCACTTACCTCTGTGTCAGCGCGTCCCCGGTCGAGTCGACGACCTGGGGAGTGGTGAAGTCGCTGTACCGCTAGACGCATCCGGTAGAAGACAGAGCCCCCGCCGCTTCCCGAGCGGCGGGGGTTTTTCGTTAGACGCGCGAACCAATTCTGCAACGCATTGCCCGGAGTGACGCCATCCCGGCTCAGACGTGGC
>WJLY01000171.1 GCA_014728245.1 Candidatus Effluviviaceae Genus IV sp. | reverse complement strand
CTCTCAAGGGGTCCGAGGCGTTCGTCGAGGCCGGCCGTCTCACGACGATACAGCTGAATCTCCTGGGACTGGCGGGCGTGCTGGCCGCCGGACTTCTCGGCGGCTACCTTCTCGCGCTCATGACCAGAGTCGCGCTCGAGGCGTTCGCGCGCGTCGTCCGGCCGCGCGTGACGCACGCGGCCGGCATCGCCGCCGCCGTGGCGGCGCTACTCGTCTCTCTCGTCGGTACGTCCGGCGAAGCCGCCCGAAGTGAGCTCTCGCGCCCGCGCGGTGGTTCGGTCCCGAAAGTGGCGCTGGTGGGAGTCGACGGTTGCGACTGGGAGAGACTCATGCCACTCGTCGAGGCCGGACGCCTTTCGACCTTCGAACGTCTTCTGTCCGAGGGATCCCACGGTCCTCTCCGCTCGCTCGAAAAACTGGTGTCGCCCAGGATATGGACGACGATCGCGACGGGGAAGGAGCCCGCGAAACACGGCATTCTCGACTTCGTGAACGCCGCGGGCGTTCCCGTCAACTCGACCATGCGCACGGCGGCGCCGGTGTGGGAGATCGTCTCGGCGAACGGGCTCACGGCCGGCGTGATCGGCTGGTACGTCACGTGGCCCGTCGATCCGGTGAACGGTTTCCTCGTCTCGGATCGGATGCACTCTCTTCTGAGGGGCCCCGTACAGATCTGGCAATCGCTCGGGGGAACGCCCACCAACGAGCGGATAGAGAGGTTCGGGGCCTTCGAGTTCGACCCGGGCTACGACGCATACCCGGCGTCGGACAAGCGCTACCAGCAGAACAGGATCGTAGACGAGCCGCTCCGCTGGGGGTACCTCCGCGATCACATATACTCGGAGATGGCCGCGCGGCTGTATCCTCTGTACCGTCCGCACTTCGCCGCGATCTACTTCAGGGGCGTCGACTTCGTGGAGCATTTCTTCTGGAAGTACTCCGATCCCGGGCCGTTTCCGGACGTCACCGAAGAGGACGAAGAAGCGTACGGCGAGGTGATCTCGAGATACTACGAGTACCAGGACCGCCTTCTGGAGCGTCTGCTCCGCGGACTCGGAGACGACGTCAACGTCATCCTGGTCTCGGACCACGGATTCCAGGCCAGGACCGACCCGCCCGAGAACAGACCGCAGCTCACGGGCATGCACGACCGGACCGCCGTCCTCATCGCGGCGGGCCCCGCGTTCCGCAAGGGCGTCAGGATCGAGGACGCTGCGGTGGAAGACGTCACGCCCACGGTCCTGGCCGTGATGGGCCTGCCCGTTCCGGAGGACATGGACGGCAGGGTTCTAACCGACATCATCGAGGAGTCCCACCTGAGGGCCCATCCTCTGGAGTCGATCGCCTCGTACGAGCCCCTTCTCGGTGGCAGGAGGGCGGAGCCCACGGCGGGCTCCACGATGGACGATTCTATCCGCGAGCAGCTCAAGTCGCTCGGCTACATCGAGTAACGAGGGCCTCGCAACGCGCTCGAGGCCGTCGCCGGAGGGCCGTTGACCGAGAGAGATAGCCTCAGTCTCGCTTCGATCCTCAGGGGTCAGACGGCCGCGAGGGTCGGCAGGGTCTTCGGGATCGTCCTCGCGGCCGCCGCGCTGCAGGTCGTTTCTCAGGCCGTGCTGGCCCGCACGCTCCCGAAGAGCGAGGTGGGGATCGTATCGCTCCTCATCGGCGCGCTGCCGCTTCTTTCGACGCTCTCGCTCCTGGGGCAGGACTCCTCGAGCGTCAGGTTCCTCACCAGAGAAGACGCGTCTCTCCACGACGCGCGTCGCCACTTCAGGGACGTCCTCCTGATCGTAGTGCCCTTGGGCGCGCTCCTCGCGCTGGCCGGCGCGCGCTTCTACTCTCTGGCCGGACTTGCGATCCTCGCGGCGGTCGTCCTCGTCGTCTCCCAGAACGCGACGGCCCTCACCACCTCCGCCCTTCGCGCGAAACACAGATACGAGCTTGCCATGTCCGGGACGCGGCTGCCGGTAATAGCGACCGGCGTCGCGCTACTGGCGCTCGGGCTCACGGGACGGATGTCGCTGCGCGCCGCGCTCTGGACGATGATCCTGGCCTACGGCGCGACGGCGGTCGTCCTGACGCTTCACGCGGCCCGCACGCTTCACGGCGGGGAGAAGAGGGTCCCGCGCTCCGTGCTACGGGAAGGCCTCTTCTTCCTGGGCCTGTCGGTGTCCCTCTCCGTCATGATGGCGATGGACAAGATGCTGATCGGCAAGCTCCTGCCGATGTCGGATCTCGCCGTGTACGCCACGATCTTCTCGGTGATGAAGGGCTTCGATTTTCTCTTCTATTCGTTCTCCTACGTCCTTCTGCCGCGCGTGGCGCTCTTCGAGCGCGTGCCGCTCAGGAAGCTCAATCTCGCAATAGCGGGAGTCGCGATAGTCGTCACGGGGCTCTATCTGGGCCTCGGGCGCCGGGTGGTGAACGTCCTCTTCAGCGGCGAGTATGACGCGGGCTCATATCTGATCCTGCCTTTCGCCTTGTCCGGCGTGCTGAAGCTGTTCTACTCTGTGCCATCGAGCGTGATAGGAGGGCGCCTCCGGAGAAGCGCACTCAGGGAGTTCCTCTGGTTCAACCTTGGAGGGATAGCCCTCAACGTCGCGCTGGACATTCTGCTCATACTGAGGATGGGGCTGCTCGGAGCGGCGATCGCGACCGCGATCGCATGGGCCGTCAGGCTGGCCGGAGGCTACATGGTCATGTCACGCCACGGCCAGCGCCCCGAGAGTCACTCCCGGACGATCAAGGAGGACGTATGACCAGGCCAAGCCGACCGAAGAAAGGCCCCGAGCCCCCGGCGGGGACCGCTTCGCCCGAGCGAGCTTTGATCTTCGGTCCCAGATCGACCGCGATCTGCGTCCTCTCGATCATCATCATCGGGCTCGCGTTCTTCCACCCGATCGTGTTCCGGGGAGAGATCCTGACAGGCGGGGACGTGCTGGCCGGGGCCGCTATCTTCGAGGACTACGCCAACGAGGAGATGGCCGAGGGTAACCTCCCTCTCTGGAACCCCTTCATCTTCGCCGGGATGCCCTTCTTCGAGAGCATGACCTGGAGCGCGTTCGTATACCCCAGCTTCTGGATCAAGCACGTCGTGGAGTTGGTCCCCGGCGTGGAGCTGCCGCGGCTCTTCTTCCTGTTCCTCCACTACCTTCTCGCGGGGCTCGGGATGTTCTTCTTCCTGCGAACGAAGGAGGTGGGGCACGGCGGCGCGCTGCTGGGCGGCGTGGCCTACATGCTCACGCCGCACCTCATAGGGCTGGCCGCGATCGGGCACGGCGGGAAGGTCCTCACATCCGCATACATACCCCTGATCCTGATGGCGGCCGACAGGCTCCTGACGACGGGCGGGAGGAAGTGGATCGCGGTGCTCGGCCTCGTCGGGGGGCTGCAGTTTCTGGCGCGCCACGTACAGGTCAGCTACTACACCTGGCTGGCGGTGGGCCTCCTCCTGATTCACTACCTGATCGTGGCGGGCCGCGCGGGCGAGCCGGGCCGGGAGCTGGCCGGTAGGACCGTGAAGCTCGTGGGCGGGATCGCCCTGGCGGTGGCGCTCGCCGCGGTGCTGCTGATCCCGCTGCGCGAATACTCGGCCTTCTCGACGCGCGCGGCCGAGGCGGGAGGAATGGGCTTCGAGCAGGCGACCATGTGGTCGACGCACCCGAAGGAGCTTCTGAGCTTCCTGGTGCCGTCGGTCTTCGGACTGGCGAACGAGACCTACTGGGGGCGCATGCCGTTCCAGCAGGTATCGCACTACGTGGGGTACGTCGTGCTCGTTCTCGCGGCGATCGGGGCGTCTCGCAGGTCGAGGCGCACCTGGTTCCTCGTCCTCCTGACCGCCGTCGGCCTCTTCCTGTCGTTCGGTAAGTACATAGAGCCAATCTACCGGATGCTCTATTCGGCTCTGCCGGGCTTCAGCAGGTTCAGGGTGCCGTCTCTCTTCCTGACGTTCGCCCAGTTCGCCCTGGCGGCTCTGGCCGGCCACGGCGCCTCTCGGCTCCTGGGCGAGACCGGGCGAAGGAGGATCAAGTGGCTCCCGTGGGCCATAGGAGCGGCCGCGGTTGGGGCGGTCGTGGGACTCATCGTAATGGGCGCGAGGCCCAATCTGGCGAGGAACGCCGCCAGCGCGCTCCTCGGCAAGTACGCGGGCGCGCAGACATCCTACGTCCGCGAGATCGCGTTCCAGGCCGCGCGCATGGCCTCCCGAGACGCGGGCATCCTGGTGGCCTTCGCGGCGGCATCCGGCGTCGCGATAATGGTCGCGGGGACCCGCAGACTCGCCGGCTGGATTGTCGCGGCCCTGCTGCTGGGACTCGTCATCTGGGACGTCTCGATCGTCAACACCCGCTTCATGGACCCGGAGGAGATGCGGCCGCTTGAAGCGTACTACCCGGAGAGCCCGGCGATCGAGTACCTGAAGCGACAGGAGGGACCGTTCCGGATAGCCCCGGTCGGAAGCGGGTTCAACTCCAACGCCTGGATGTACCACCGGCTCGAGACGATCGGAGGCTATCACCCCGCCAAGCTGGCGGCGACAGACGACCTCCTGAAGGACGTCGGAATCGGCAACCTGAAGCTCCTGTCGCTTCTGAACGTCCGGTATGTAGTGGGCGCCGAGGACCTCGAACACCCGGCGCTCGAGCAGGTGGCGCCGGGCGTCCACGAATTCGCGGGCGCTCTGCCGCGAGTCTTTCTCTCCGGCGGCGTGAAGCGGGTATCCAGCCAGCAGCAGGCTCTGGCCGAATACTCGAACCAGCGATTCGACCCGACCGCCTACGTGACCGTGACCGAAGAGCTTCCAGGGCCCGTTGAGAGCACGGAGGGGAGCACGGTCGACCTCGTCTCCTGGTCGCCGCACGAGATTGAGGTCGCGGCGTCAATCCGCCGGCCTTGTCTTCTCGTATTCTCGGAGGTATACTATCCGCCGGGCTGGAAGGCGTTCGTCGACGGCAACGAGACACCGATCTTCCGAACGGACTACGCCTTCCGGTCGGTCTATCTTGAGCCCGGAGAGCACACCGTCGTCATGCGGCACAGCGCGGGCAGCCTGCGCACCGGCCTCGTCCTTACGCTTGTGTCGCTCGTCCTCATCGTGGCGCTGTGGGCGGTGCCGACCCGAGGCGGGTCCCGCAGCCTCAGGGAGACTTCCGCATGAAGATCATGGTGGTCGTCCCCACCTACAACGAGAGAGAGAACATCGAGGCCCTGATTCCCAAGGTGCTGGACCAGGCCGAGGGGACGGAGATGCTGGTCGTCGACGACGGGTCGCCCGACGGGACCGGGCAGTTCGTTGACTCGGTCGCCGAGAGAGACCCGCGCGTCCACGCGCTCCACCGGCCGTCGAAGATGGGTTTGGGGTCGGCATACGTGCAGGGCTTCCGGTACGCCCTCGACGCGGGGGCCGATCTGGTCGTGCAGATGGACGCCGACTTCTCGCACGACCCCGAGGTGATCCCCGACCTCATCGCCCACGCGACAGACCACGACGTCGTGATAGGGTCGCGCTACATAACGGGCGCGAACGTCGTCAACTGGCCGCTCAGGAGACTGTTCCTGAGCTACTTCGCCAACGTCTATACGCACATAGTCACCGGGCTGCCGCTCAGAGACTCCACCGGCGGGTTCAAGTGCTTCAGAAGGAACGTGCTGGAGACGATCGACCTGGGCGCGATAAGGTCGGACGGCTACTCGTTCCAGATCGAGGTCAACTTCCGCTGCTGGAGAAAGGGATTCTCGATCCTGGAGATCCCCATCGTGTTCGTCGATCGCCACTCCGGCACATCGAAGATGTCGAGACGGATCGTCTGGGAAGCGATGTGGCTCGTTTGGCGGCTCAGGCTGGCGAGGATCTTCAAAAGAACGTGAAGTCCGATGAACTGCCCGACCTGTCGATAGTTACGGTAGGATACCGAAGCCGCGGTCCGCTCCGGGGTCTTCTGGACTCCATAGAAGAGACCGCCGGTCCCGGCGTAGAGACGCTCGTCGTTGACAACGCATCCGACGACGGCACGGCGCAGATGGTGCGCGGCGAGTACCCGCGGGTCAGGCTGCTTGAGAACAGCACCAACTTCGGATACTCGAGGGCCGTCAACCAGGGCATCCGGGAGTCGCGCGGCAGATACGTCCTGGTGTTGAATCCCGACGTTCGGGTCGCGCCCGGGGCGCTGGACGCTCTCACTCGGTTCATGGACACTCACCCGGACGCAGGGATCGCCGCCGCGAAGCTTCTCAACGAGGACGGAACGGTACAGGATTCCTGCCGCCGGTTCTATACCTTCTGGACGCTCCTGCTCCGTCGTACGTTCCTGGGGAGGATCTTCCCGAACGCGCCGGCCCTCCGAAGCTACCTCATGGCCGACTTCGACCATGAGGAGGTGCGCGAGGTCGACTGGGTTCTGGGCGCCTGCATGATGGTGCGCAGGGAGGCGCTCGAGGACTTCGGCCTCATGGACGAGCGGTTCTTCCTGTACTTCGAAGACGTCGACTGGTGCTACAGGGCCTGGAAGAGCGGCTGGAAGGTCTACTACGTGCCGCAGGCGGTGATGCGGCACCGCTACGCGAGAGGGAGCGCCCGCAGGCTGCCGTCGAGACTGCTGCTCGCGCACCTCGTGTCGCTCTTCCACTTCTACGAGAAATGGGGGAACGTCGCCTACTGGATGAAGAAGAACCGAACGGCCGTGAGACGCGGCGCCCTGCTCTTCTCGGATCTCCTGTCGATCAACGGCGCCTTCGCGCTCTCCTATCTCCTTCGCTCCAGCATGAGAGGGCTTCTGACGAAGCCCATGTTCGGAGTGGAGATATACCAGACCTTCCTGATCTTCGCGAACATCGTGCTCCTGTTCTCGTTCGGCCTCTTCGGCATGTACGACAGACGGACCGAGCGGGAGGAGTGGCCCGACGTCTTCCTCAAGGCGCTGAAGGCGACGGCCGTGGCGGCCGTCATTCTGATGGCGAGCACGTTTCTCACGTCTCAGACCGTCTACTCGAGGGTCCTGGTCGGCGTCTTCTGCGTCCTCACCGTGCTGCTCGTGACGGCCCTCCGGATGGTTCTGCGGAGCTTCCATAGAGCGATACAGGCGGGGAGCTTCGATCTCCGCCGCGTCGTGGTCGCGGGAACGGGCCCCGAGGCGGAGCGCGTGGCCGGAAGGGTCGCCAGGCACGGCGAGACCGGCTACGACCTCGTCGGCCTCATCGACACGGGCGGCGGCGGAGCGGGCTTCGGCGTGCCGGTCGTGGGTAAGCTGGAGGACCTCCCGCGGCTCCTCGGGGAACACAGGATAGCGGAGGTCATATTCGCCGACCCCGAGCTCTCGAACGAGCGCATCGCCGACTTCCTGCTCGAGACGAGAAGAAGCCCCGTGGACGTCAAGATGCTCTCCGGGTTCTCGGACATACTGACCCTTCGCGCCAGGGTCGAGGAGTTCCTCGATCTGCCGATCGTCTCGTTCGAGCGGGAAGCCATGCTCCGGGCGGGCGCGGGAGTCAAGCGGCTCATCGACGTCATCTCGGCGGCGGTGCTGCTGGCGCTGGCCGCGCCGTTCATGGCGGTGACGTCGCTCGTCACCCTGCTGAGCGGGAGAGGCGGGCCCTTCGAGAAGGAGAAGCGCCTCGGCCGCGACGGGCGGGCCTTCGATATCTTCCGACTGCGCAGGACCGACCGGGCGGGGCCTCTCCGCAGGTTCGTCGTCCGGCACGGCCTCTCGCGGGCCCCGGAGCTTGTCAACGTGCTCAGAGGTGACATGAGCTTCGTGGGGCCGCGCCCGCTGGCGCCCGAGGAAGCCGCCGGGCTGGGTGCGCGCTCCTCGATCAGATTCGACGCCAGACCCGGCATAGCCTCTCCGCCGACCGCCCTGTCGGCGGAAGACGCGCCGGACTCGGCCGAGCGCGACATGGAGATCTACTACGTCCAGAGCTGGTCTCTGGGCGCCGACATTCGGATACTGCTGCGTTGGCTGGGACGTTGCCTGTCCGGCCGGTGTGGGTGAACGCGGAAGGCCGCGGCCCGCCGACGGGCCGCGTTCCCGCCGCTTCGGGAGAGACTCGATGCGATTGACATCTGAAGGAAGCAGGATGCGGACAACCGCTCTCGCGGCTCTCGCCGTGCTTGTCGCGGTCGCTAACCTGGCCGTGGCGGAGGATTGGAGCACCATCTCGATACCCGACAGCCCGACGATCTACGACATGGACCACGAGGGAGGAACGGTCTGGCTCGCCTCCCACACCAGGGGGCTCATGGGTTACGATGACGGGCTCTGGGTCCTGCACCTCGCCGAGGAGGGGGGAATCAGAACCAACAACTACAACTACACGATCCTCGTCGACTCGTCGGGAGACAAGTGGGTCGGACGAGACAACGTGAACGCCGTCGACCGGCTGGACGACGGGGGGACGTTCTTCGACAAGTCGGACGACACCTGGACATACTACACCTACCAGGAGTCGCTCGAGATCCGCAGGGTCTTCTCGATGGCAGAGGCGCCCGAGGGCGGGATGTGGCTGGGCCAGCGCGACGAGAGCCACAACAACGCCGGTACGGTCGAACTCCTGATAGAGAACGACGACTCCACTACGGATGACGACCAGTGGTACCACTACGACAACGCCTCGACCCCCGACTCGACGAACTTCTCCGACGATGATGTCCGCGCGCTGGCCACCGACCTTTCGGGAAGGCTGTGGATAGGCTACTACGCGTCGGGAGTCGACGTCTGGGATTACGGGAACCCGGCTGTCTTCACCGACGACACGTGGTCGCACTATACCGACCTCTCGGGACTTCCGAGCAATCTGGTTCATACTTTGCATGTCGCCGAGGACGGGCGCGTGTGGGTGGGGACGCTCGGCGGACTCGCCGTATACGACCCAGGAGCGGACTCCTGGCAGACGATCGATGGGCTCCCGGGACTCCAGGCCAGAGCCGTAGACACGGACGCTCTGGGCCACGTGTGGGTGGGAACCGATGAAGGGGTGGCGATGCTCTACGGGAACGGCACCGTCGCCGTGACATACGACACCGATGACGGACTGCCGAACGAGCTCATACGCGAGCTGGCGGTCGACAGAGTGTCCGGGACGATCTGGGTCATCTCCGTCAACGAGGGTACGCAGGCGACGTCACTGTCGTATCTCGAAACGGTCTACGGAGAAGAGATGTCGACGGCCTTCGTCTATCCGAATCCGTGGAAGGAGGGCGGCGACGTCCGGGAGATCACCGTGTTCGGCGTGCGCGAGGGTTCCGAGGTGACGATCATGGACCTCACGGGCCAGGAGGTGCGCACCCTCGAGCCCACGCAACCCTACGTCTGGGACACGCTCGACGACAGCCAGAACGAGGTGCCGAGCGGTGTCTACGTGATCCGAGTGGAAGCGCCGGAGGGCGACGTGTCGATAGCAAAGGCGGCCGTCATACGATGACGAAGGGGAACGGAGAGGGCGAAGTCAGAACGCTGGTCGTGGGTGCCGGGTCGGCCGGAGCCATGGTCGTCGGTGAGATGGCTTGCCGCCCGGAGCACGGCTTCGTGGTCGCCGGGTTCCTCGACGACGACCCGGCGAAGATGGGGACGACCGTCTCCGGCGTTCCCGTGCTCGGCCCCGTCAGCGACCTGGTCTCGGTCGTCGAAGAGCACGACATCCAGCAGATAGTGATAGCGATACCGTCCGCGTCGGGTCGGACGATCAGAGACGTCGTGCGCCTGGCCGAGGAGACGGGCCGTCCGTTCATGATAGTCCCGGGCGTCTGGGAGATACTCCTCGGCGACGTGGAGATCAGCCAGATACGCCAGGTGCAGCTTGACGATCTGCTGGGACGCGAGACCGTCGTTCTCGACACTGACGAGATGACCGACTACGTCCGAGGACGCTCCGTCCTGGTCACGGGAGCGGGTGGGTCGATCGGATCCGAGCTCGTGCGTCAGGTGGCCTCGTTCAGGCCCGGTCTCATCGTCCTCATGGGACGGGGCGAGAACAGCGTCTACGAGATCGATCTCGAGATCTCGATGTCGCACCCCGACGTCGAAAGGGTGGCGCTCGTGGGAAGCGTGACCAACCCGACTACTCTGGAGAGCGCCTTCCGGCGACACGAACCGGACGTGGTCTTTCACGCCGCCGCTCACAAGCACGTGCACCTGATGGAGTCGTACCCCGAGGAGGCGATAAGGAACAACGTCACGGGAACGAAGACTCTGGTCGACACCGCGGTCAGGCACGGAACGGAACGTCTGGTCATGCTGTCTACCGACAAGGCGGTGAGGCCGCACGGCATCATGGGCGCGTCGAAGCGCCTCGCTGAGCTACTCTTGATCGATCGAGCGCGCTCAGGGAGCCCCACGAAGCTTGTCGCGGTGCGGTTCGGCAACGTCCTCGGCAGTCGTGGAAGCGTGGTACCGATGTTCAAGTCGCAGATCCGTCACGGCGGTCCCCTGACCGTCACTCACCCCGACGTGACCCGCTACTTCATGACGATCCGCGAGGCGGCAATGCTGGTCCTCGAGGCCGGCTTCCTCGGAGAGGGAGGAGAGATCTTCGTGCTGGACATGGGGGACCCCATAAGGATCTCTGAACTCGCGGAGCATCTGATCAGATTGTCCGGCATGGAACCGGGCAAGGACATTGCTATAGAGTACTGCGGGCTCCGCCCGGGAGAGAAGCTCCACGAGGAGCTGTGGACGGCTGACGAGGACCTTCAGTCGACCAGGCACCCGAAAATATCCGTTGTGAGACCCGGCTCGGAGCGCGAGATAGGGGAAGTGCGGCAAACAGTCACGGAGCTTGAGGAGCTGGCCGAGACCGGCGATCGCGAAGCGCTGGTGCGCCGACTCGCGCAGCTCTTCCCCGACATCTCCACTGAGAGGAACGATGAGCGCTGACCTCCCGGCGGCGGAAGGCGGCAGCCCCGTCCGCAAGAGCTTCCTGCCCTTCGCCAGACCCTCGATATGCGAGGGCGACATCGAGAGCGTGGTCCAGACGCTGCGGTCAGGATGGCTGACGGTCGGCCCGCAGACTCGAGAGTTCGAGCGCATCGTGGCCGGATACATCGGCGTCGAGAACGCCGCGGCGGTCCACTCGTGCACCGCCGGCATGCACCTGGCCATGGTCGCGCTCGGCGTCGAGCCGGGCGACGAGGTGATCGTGCCCGCGTTGAACTTCGCGGCCGCTCCCAACACGATCATACACATCGGGGCCAGGCCGGTGCTCGTGGACGTCGATCCGAAGACGCTCAACGTGACGGCCGGCATCATAGACGCGGCCGTGACCGAACGCACAAGGCTGGCGGTGCCGGTGCACTTCGGGGGCCATCCCTGCGAAATGGACGAGATCATGGAAATGGCCCGCGGGAGGAGGATCGGCATCCTCGGCGACGGCGCGCACGCCATAGGCGCCGAGCTGGACTCGAGGAGGATAGGGTCGATCGCAGACGCAACCGCCTTCAGCTTCTACGTGACCAAGGGCATCACGACCGGCGAGGGCGGGATCGTCACGTCGAAGGACGAAGAGCTGATCGAGCGGATACGGCGGCTCAGCCTGCACGGCATGAGCAGCGACGCATGGAAGAGATACAGCGAGCGCGGCCCATGGTACTACGAGATACTTGAGCCGGGCTACAAGTACAACATGAACGACCTCCAGGCCTCACTCGGCATCTGTCAGATGGAACGCGTCGACGAGTTCAGGCTGGGCAGGGCGAGGATCGCCCGGGCGTATGACGAGGCCTTCTCGGGCCTGCCCGCGCTCGAGATCCCGAGCGAGCGCGAAGGCGGGCTTCACGCATGGCACCTGTACCCGATACAGATCGACCCCTCGGCGGTGACGATAGGCCGCGACGCGTTCATCAGGGCTCTTCTCGACGAGGGCGTTGGCGTGAGCGTGCATTTCATACCGATCCACT
>WJLY01000170.1 GCA_014728245.1 Candidatus Effluviviaceae Genus IV sp. | reverse complement strand
GTGTCCGACCCCCCGTGGGCCGGCCACCGACTTGCGGGGATAGGCGAAGGGAGCCCCGACCGCTCGCGGTCGGGGCTCCTGTCTGTCGGCGCGCAGATGGGATGTGGTACCGCTCCGATGCGCGCCGGCGGCATGGGATCGCCGCTTGCTTGCGCGCCGGCGAGGTGGGCCCGCCGCTTGCTTGCGCGCCGGCGATACGGGCTAGCCGCTTGCTTGCGCGTCGGCGATACGGGCTAGCCGCGCCGCCTGATCCTCGAGATCGCCTTCGTGATGAGCAGCCGGTCCTCCCGCTCGAGCCCCATCAGCGCCAGCAGGCCTACGAAGAGGGCGTACGTCGCCGCCAGTATGCCGAGGATGGCGACCGGCGGCAGGGCCGGCGTCACCGCCCGCAAAGCGACGTTCCCCGCGAGAGCGGCCAGCGACGCCAGGAGCACCTTCAGGAAGGCGCGCCTGTACGGGTGGATCTTGATGAGCAGCCGGACTTCCAGAAGCCCCACGATGTCGATGAGTGATACGGACACCGCCGTGGCGATGGCCGCGCCGAGCAGGCCGTAGCGCGGGATCAAGACGATGTTCAGCCCCACGTTCATCGCGGTGACGATGACGATGTTGGCCGCGTTGAATTTCTGGTGTCCGGACATTACCAGCATCGTACCCACGGTTCCCACCGTGCATCTCACAACCACGCCGACTCCCAAAATCACGAGCGCAATGTAGCCGTCCGCGAACTCATCACCGAAGACCCGCAAGAGGTCGTCGCCAAAACCCGTCAGCCAGCAGAAGGCCGGGACGACGATCAGGAGGATCGTCCTGGTCAGCGACGAGTAGAGCGATCTCAGCTCGGAGCTCCGATCGTTGTGGTAGAGCTCTGATATGACCGGCGCGAACGATGAGTTGAAGCCCATGAAGACCATCGCCATGACGTTCGAGATCAGGAAGGCGATGTTGTATATGCCGACGTCCTCGGAGGTCCCCAGGATGCCGAGCATCATGCGGTCGGAAATGGACAGGCTGTAGTTCATGAACCCGACGAACAGCATCATTGAGCTGAACGCCGCTATCTCGCGGACGGGTACCGGTAGCCGCGAGGGCCCCCTGAAGAGGAAGGGAGCACGTCGACCGATCAGGGCCAGCATGGTGACGGCCGAGACGAAGTAGGCCGCGACGAACGCCACGGTTATGCCGGCGAGCTTCATTCCGGCCGCTACGAGCGCCAGGAAGAGCACCAGCTTCGCGGTCTTGTTCACGATCTCGAGACAGAAGGACTCCTGGGCGGTTCGTTTCAACGCCCTCAGTGTGTGCCCCAGTACGAGCTGAAACGTCGCCCCGACGGTCCCGAGAGCCACGATGGGGAGTATCGGCAGCAGCAGGGGCTCGTGGAAGATCGGGCCCGCGACGGCCCTGCGCAGCGCGAGAAGCAGCAGGCCGAACAGGACACTCGAAACCAGCACCGTCCGCGTCCCGAGCCGGAACACGCCTGCCGCGGCCGCCCGGTCGTTGCGGCTCAGGCTTACCGGCATGTACCTCACGAACGTGTGTCCCATCCCGAACGACGCGAGAAGCGAGAGGAACAGGAGCGTCGTCGAGGCGAGCACGTACACGCCCAGCAGTTCGGCGCCGAGCAGCCTCGCGAACACGATGTTGGACGCGAAGCCGATGGCCATTCCCACGGCCCGCGACGTCATCACGCCCGATGTCTGCTTGGCGATGTCGAGCAGGTTGCGGTCGACAGGATCGGTGGTTGCGTGCCGGGCGGTCCCGTCGCCGGGGTCGTTCCGGAGTTCGGGGGGCTCGGAGCGATCGTCGTGTGAAGCCCCGCGGCCGGGGTCGGATGGCCGGTTCCCTGTCTTCATCCGTCGGCCCCTCCGGGTCTTCCTCGCGCTGCCCCCTCGAGTCCCGCCGAGCGCACCATCGCTCCGAAGGTGTCGGCGATCGTCGACGGCTCGGGCTCGAGCGGCTTGCTCGACATGATGGCGGCGTCGGAGTCCTCGTGCTCCGGCGTGAAGCCGTGCATGCCGCGCGGCGCGCTCGCTCCCATGTAGCTCGGGACAACGAGGGTTCCCGGATTCATCAGGAAGACAAGCTCGCCGTAGCGCCGGTCGTCGAACCAGACGCCCTCGCGTCTGAGGTCATCGTCGGTCAGCACGCGCCCGCACTCGATCGCCCGCAGCTTCTTCGTGATCTCTTCGCGGACGCGCTCGCTTTCGAACCAGAAGCGTCCCATCGTCGAGTCGTAGAACGCCAGGTAGTCCCGCTTCGGCGCGAGCCCCAGCGAGTCGACGGCCGCCATGAGGTCGATCTCCGCGGTCGTCCGGGCCATGCCGTGGTCCGAGAAGATAAGGACGTCGACTTCGGAGTATGCTCCGCGGGCCAGCTCGACGACGCGCGAGAGCTTCTTCTCCAGCTCTTCGAGGGCCGCGCCCACGACGTCGACGTCCCCCACGTGCTCGTGGAGGAGCGCGTCCATGACGGCCGTGTAGAGGAGCGCGAAACGGACGGGCGCCCCCCCGGTCAGGCACTCCGAGAGCTCGCCGAGCGCGGTATCCAGATCTGTCTTCCAGTTCCAGACCCGGTACGGCACGCCCCTACGCTCGAGGATGTCGAAGATCGACTCGACCGCGCCGTCGAACCCGCCCGGCGCGTAGATGTCCCGCTTCTCGGAGATATCGAACTCCCGGAAGAGCCGGAACGGAATACGATAGAAGTTGTAGTAGCCGGTGAACCCGCTGCGCCGGCGGTGCCACTGAAGCAGCCGACGCCTGAACCTCCTGTGCCGTCCGACCGTGTCCGGAAGAACGGAGAAGCGTACCAGCGGCGCCAGCTCCGACCGGCCCGACCGCTCGAACATGGCCCAGTGGCCGTGTCCGGACGGCGGGAGTCCCGTTAGTATCGTCGGCTGCGCGGCGCAGCTGTAGCCCAGAATCGTCCTCTGACGGTAGGCGTGCGGCGCCAGCTCCTCGAAGCATCGGAACTCGCGGGAGATGCGCCATCCCAACGCGTCTATGAAGAAGGCCAGGGTCAGACGTTCTTTCTTCATGGCTTCCGTGGAATCTCCCTTCCTCTGAGGACCGAAGCATGGAAGACGGCAAGCTCGCCGGTCAGGACGTCTGTCTTCTTCGCGAGCGGAAGCGACGCGAACCCACATGGCGTTCTGAACGGACAGAATCGGGAGAGGAGCGCGGAGATCTCGGCGTCCGGCGCGCGCTCGGACAGGCTCATGTACGCGAGAACCGCTGTCAGGTACGAAAGCTGCCTGGGCGAGGCGAAAGGAGCGAGCCTCAGCGCGCGGAACACGGGGAAGAGCCCCGCCCTGCCCGCGGGCGAGCGGAGCGTCTTGAGCGTCCTGCCGATCTTCTTCCCCGGCGACTCCAGCCTTGAGTAGAGCGCCGCGACGTCACTCAAAGGCAAGCCGTATGTTCGCTCGCCGAGCGTACGCCCCAGAACGGCCCTCCAGAGCGCGTCCGCGCAGTCGGCGTACCTCAGATGGCATGCGCGGGCCAGCTTCATCACGTCGGCCGGCCGTCGGCGCTCGGTGGCGCCGGTCGGCCCGCGGCCCTCCGGGTCCGAAAGAGAGCGCAGCGCCTCTACGTCGCCCGAGGCCTTGAACTCGGCCCACATGCCTACGTCGTCCACGTGCTTTTCCATCCGACGCCTGAGCGCCTCGCCATCGGCTGAAGCCAGGAAGCGTCCGCGGAAGAGAACCGCCCTGTCGGCATAGGTATCGGGAACCTCCCCGTGAAGGAAGAGAAGAGCTGTAACCGCGTCCAGCAGATACTTGCCCGCCGTGTAGAGAAGCCTGTACGCCTCCCTCTCGAAGTCGGGCGTCTCGGCTCCGCCCCCGCCGCGCACGAGCGTGGGCGTGGCGAGGACCTGCTCGACCGTCCTGTTGTGAAAGAGCACCAGGCTGTCCCACGCGGGCACGTCTTCGAGCCGAACGGCCGGCAGGTCGTCGACGACGGATTGGTCGCCCCATACGACAACGGGCGATCTCAGCATTTCGTACGTAGATATCAGAGGACGGATGGCGCCCTCGCCGCGTCGCGGCTTGACGCTCGCGTCGACGCCCGTGCATTCTGACGAGACTCGCGTGTTGACGTCGGTTACCCACGCCGCCAGCCGGTCGCGCAGCTGCCGAAGGTCGGTACCCGTCCCCGCGATGCACGCCAGGTCGACGTCGCTCAGGGAGTAGAGTCCGGCCGACGTCGATACGACCGTGGCCTCGCCGCGCGCCGGCGCGCCGATGAGCAGCACCGCGTCCAAAACGTCCCGACCGAGAGTCTCGATCAGATCCCCGACGCAGCGGTCCACGAGCGAGCAGTAGAAGTCGCTCGTTCCCGCCGGAAGCGCTCTGGATGGCTGCTCACTCACCTTTGCTCTCCGCGATCCCATCTGCCGGCGCCGGGCACCCGTGCGCCGGACCGGCCCTTCCGGCCCGCGCGCTCAGACTAAGGTACGGCTCCTGACGACGCCCGTCAATCTCCGCGAGAACTGCCCTAACCTGAGTCGTGAGTGCAAGTTCCTTGCCCCGCGCTCGGGAAAGCACAACGCGGGAAGGCGGGCGGATAACGCGGGAAGGGCGGATAACGCACGAAGGCGGGCGGACAATGGGCCAGGTGAGGCGGACAACGCGCTATGGCGGGAGACGAACCGGCCGTGTCACCGGCGGCACAGCCGGCACGAGGGACCGCCGGTGACGGTTCAGGTCCATTCGCCGGGCTGCGACTTGAAGCAGGCTTGCCGATATGGTATAATCTGTGTGTGCCAGAGAGATCTCAGTCCGTTTGACCGCCCGGCACGGAACCGGCGGTTTCTTGTGGGTCTCTCTGGCCGGTGCGACTATATTGCGCGACTGTGAAGGCGATCATAGCGGGCGATTCGCGCGAGTCTCCGTGAGTGGGGACGATTACGCGTTGCCCAATACCGGCAAGGAGGAGTCCCGGATGAAGTACGCGAGTGCTCTAGTTGTCTGCGTCCTGCTGGTCACGGCTGCAGCCACGGCGACGGCCGCGACCACGTGGGTCGATTTCGGCGCGGCGGACCCGTACGCGGAGCCCGAAGCCAGGCTCAGCGACTCGGGATTCGACGGCGCCACTCTGTCGATCGATTTCCCCGGCTTTGTGGCCGAGAGCGTGGAGACGAAGGGCGGCACGTTCACGCGCCTGGCCATGCCCGGCTACTTCCACGCCTTCGATCCGGGCCGGCCCAGGCTTCCCGTTGTCAGGGAGTACCTCGAGATCCCGCACGGCGCCACCGCGCGGCTGACTGTCGTGAGCGCCGAGTACGCGGAGACGAGCCTCCGGGACCTGGGATTTGAGAGGCCCATCGAGCCCGCGCAGCCCTCGGTCGAGAAGCTGCCGGGCGCGCGTGAGGCGGCCCGGTTCGTGCAGGACCGCGCGGCCTATGAGATGGATGCGCTCTCTCCGGACGTGGCCGCGGCGCTGGGCGAGACGGGTCAGTTCCGCGCCCACCGGTTCGTCGAGGTGGAGGTCTTTCCCGTTCAGTACAACGCAGCCACCGGCGCCATCCGTTACCTCACGTCCGTCGAGCTCAGAGTCGATTTCGTGGGCGGGGACACCGGATCCACTAACGCCGCGCTGACGCGCTACGCGTCGCCGGACTTCGACACGTTCGCCGGTAAGCACTTCATGAACGCCGGCGACTTCGCGACGAGAGCTCTCTCTCTTCCGATCGGGTACCTCATCGTCTGCTACGACGAATACTACGAGGAGATCCAGACGTTCGCGGGTCTCAGGCACCGCCTCGGCTACGAGACCACGGTGGTCAAGACGTCCGAGATCCCCGGCGGAGCGACCGCCGCGAACATACAGGCCTATATACAGAACGCCTACGAGACGTGGCCCGTTCCCCCGACCTTCGTCGTCCTGATCGGCGACACCGGGCAGATCCCGTACTTCAACGGCCAGGCCGGCTCGCACGCGAGCGACCTCTATTACGTCTGCATGGACGGGACCGGCGACTGGCTTCCGGACATGTACGTAGGCCGCTTCTCGTGTGACTCCGAGGCCGAGGTCACGCTCCTTGCGGACAAGACCACTGAATACACGCGCTTCGCTCTCACGAGCACGCCGGAGGACTGGGTCGAGGAGTGCACGTTCATGGCCTCGAGCGACAACTACACGGTCTCCGAGGGCACCCACAACTACTGCATAGACAACTGGGTTGCGCCTGCAGGCTACGACCCGATCAACAAGCGCTACGAGGTGACCTACGGCGCGACCACGCAGGAATGCCTCGACGACTTCAACAACGGCGTCTCGATGGTCACATACTCCGGCCACGGCAGCACGAACGGCTGGGCCGACGGGCCGCCGGTATCGGCAAGCCAGGTTCAGGCGCTCACGAACGTCGACATGCTGCCGATGGTGCAGTCGTACGCGTGCATCACGGGCTCGTTCGACAGCGCCTGCTTCGGCGAGACCTGGACGCTGGCCCCGAACGGCGGCGTTCTCTTCCTCGGCGCCTCGAACAACTCCTACTGGGACGAGGACGACTACATGGAGCGCGCGGTCTACGACGCGTGGTTCGGGAACGATTACAAGTGGTGCCGCGGCATGTTCAACGAGGGGCTGTGGGCGGTCTACCAGCAGTACTCGGGCGGCGGAAGGTCCCAGTACTACTACGAGATGTACACGGTCTTCGGCGACCCGGCCCTCGACCCCTGGACGAGCATCCCGACCGATCTGGTAGTGACGTACGACGACGCATTTCCTGTCGGCGGGGACGTCTTCTCTGTCGACGTCGGGACCCCGAGCCGCGACCCGGTGGAGAACGCGCTGGTATGCCTCTACATGGACGGAGAGGTCTACGAG
>WJLY01000169.1 GCA_014728245.1 Candidatus Effluviviaceae Genus IV sp. | reverse complement strand
ACTCGTGCGTCGAGCGGCCGAAGGTAGTCCGGAGCTCGAGAGCTCTCGCCATGCCCTCGCCGCGGCCGAGGCCAATCACCGGCTGGCGGCGTCCTCCTGGGTGCCCACGCTGGATGTCTTCGGATCGCACCTCGGCTTCGGTGCCGAGGGTGCGGACCTCGCCACCGAGTGGCAGGTGGGCGCGGCCGTCTCCTACCCCCTTTTCACGGGCGGGGACCGCTTGAACGCGCAGCAGGCGGCGAAAGCCCAGGTAGGGCTGGCGCGGGAGGAGCTTCGCCTGGCCGAACTCGAGGTCGCGAGCAGAGTGGACGCCGCCCTCAACGCGCTGGCCATGACTGGCGCACGGGCAGAGGCCGTCGCTGAAGCGGTTCGCCACCAGGAGGAGGTCGCACGAACGGAGCTATTGTCGCTTCGGTCGGGCGTCGGCACGCAGACGGACTACCTGCGGGCGGAAGCCGATCTGCTGCGAATTCGGTCCGCCTTGGTGGAAGCGCGACATTCGGAAATCGCCGCCGGCGTCGAGCTGGCGCGCGCAACTGGAGAACTGACGCCCGCGTGGCTGGACCGGAACCTGGAGAACTCACGATGAAGAAGAGACGGCGAATCGTCATGGTCGTCGCGGCCGTTGCCGCCGTCGGCCTGGTCCTGTGGCTCACCGTGTTCCGAGACGACGCGAACCGGGACGAGCTGGCCGCCTCTGGCACCGTCGAGGCCACCGAGGCTCGCCTGGGGTTCCAGGCTACCGGCCGCGTGGACACGATAGCGGTCCGCGAGGGTGACCTCGTCCACGAGGGCGACGTACTCGCGTTCCTGGACCGGACGGAGGCTCTCGCCCGTCTCGACCAGGCCCGGGCTCAGGTCGAGGCCTCGCGCTCGGCGCTCGACGAGCTGGAGCGAGGGGCCAGATCGGAGGAGGTGGCGCAGGCGCGTGCCGCGCGTGACGTAACAGAGCAGCAACTTGCCGACGCGCGACGCAACCTCGAACGCACTAGTAACCTCTTCGAGGGAGGCGCCGTGAGCGAGGAGAACTATGAGAAGGCCCTGGTCGCGTTCGACATCTCGCAGAGCAGACACGAGCAGGCTGAGGCGCAGCTTGCGCTCGTGGAGGACGGTCCTAGGGCCGAGCGGATCGAGGCGCAGCGCGCGCAGTTGCGGACCGCTGAGGCAGGACTCCGCGTCGCGGAGTCCATGCTCGCGAACATGACGATCGTCGCGCCGCACGACGGCATTGTGACCGTTCGGCACCGCGAACCCGGCGAGACGGTCCCGGCCGGCTCGCCTGTCCTGACGGTCATGAACCCGGACGACCGGTGGGTCCGCATTTTCGTCCGCGAGGACCGCATCGGTGCCGTGAAAGTCGGCATGCCGGCGAGCATCACCGCGGACACGTGGCCGGGGAAGAGCTACGAGGGGAGTGTGACCTTCATCGCGGCGGAGGCCGAGTTCACCCCCAAGAACGTGCAGACGAAGGAGGAGCGCGTCAAGCTCGTCTACGCCGTGAAAGTGAGCATATCCCGTGACCTCGGCCTCGAACTGAAGCCGGGAATGCCCGCAGACGTGCGGCTGGACCTAGCCGGCGCGGATGATGGAGGCGGACGGTGAGCACCGCGGCCATCATAGTGGAGGGTCTCTCCCGCCGGTTCGGCGACGTCATCGCCGTCGACGTTCTGAGCTTCGAGGTCGCCGAGGGACAGCTCTTCGGTCTCGTGGGGCCGGACGGGGCCGGCAAGACAACGACACTGAGGATGCTCGCGGGCGTCATGCCCCCGAGTTCCGGAGACGCGGTACTCGCCGGCGCCAGCGTGGCAGATGATCCCGAAGGTGTGAAGCACGACATCGCCTACATGTCGCAGCGGTTTGGTCTGTATGCCGACCTGACCGTAATGGAGAACCTCATGTTCTACGCGGACCTCTACCAGGTTCCGGAAGACGAGCGAGGCCCTCGCCTGGAGCGTCTCTTCAAATTCTCCAACCTCGAGCCCTTCAAGAACCGGCAGGCCGGCGCGCTCTCAGGCGGGATGAAGCAGAAGCTGGGGCTCTCCTGCGCACTGATCCACGAGCCCAGAATACTCCTCCTCGACGAGCCGACCTTCGGCGTCGACCCGATATCGCGCCGCGACCTGTGGCTCATAGTCCACGAAATGGTCGGCCGCGGCGTCACGGCCGTCGTCAGTACCGCCTACATGGACGAGGCGGAGCGCTTCGACAGGCTGGCGATGCTTCACCGGGGCCGTCTGGTCGCGTCGGGAACGCCCGACGACCTGATGGCGGGCGTGGAAGGAGAGATCCTCGCGATCGAGGTAGACCGGCTCCGCGCCTCGAAGCGTCTGCTGAGCGACCATCCTGCCGTACGCCTCGCGGCCGTGTTCGGCGAGGCGCTCCACGTCACTGTTGAATCGGCCGATAGGGACGGACCGGCGCTTGTCGGTGCGCTCACGGAGGGAGGCTTCAGGGTGGGCTCCTTGCACGCGGTCCCGCCGGGCATGGAGGACGTATTCATCCATCAGATCGCACGCGCTGACAGTGAGCGGGAGAAGGACCTCGCGCCGGGAGGCCGGGCATGACGAAGCCGCAGGACAGCACCGTGCGCCTCGCAGGCTCCGCCGGACACGCCGGTCGTACCGAACACAACGCGGTCACGGCGACCGAGCTGACAAAGACGTTCGGCGACTTCGTGGCGGTCGACCGCGTGTCCTTCGAGGTCCGCACCGGCGAGATATTCGGTTTCCTCGGACCCAACGGCGCCGGCAAGACGACGACGATCAAGATGCTCACGGGCCTCCTCCTCCCCACGTCCGGAAGCGGCCGGGTAGCGGGCTTCGACCTCATGGCGGAGACGGAGGCGATCCGACGCAACATCGGATACATGTCTCAGCTCTTCTCGCTCTACGGCGACCTCTCGGT
>WJLY01000021.1 GCA_014728245.1 Candidatus Effluviviaceae Genus IV sp. | reverse complement strand
GTGCGAAGGGACGGCTTCTCGAGAGTGTTCGCGGGGAGGAACCGTGGGACGCGCCGGGCGTCTGAGGTCCGGCGTGAGACCATATTGTGGGAGGTGAAGGGGGGTGATGGGCATGAAGCACCTTATGCCGGCGAACTGCGGCCGAGCGGCGGCCGCCTCGAGCAATGGGGACGCCGAGTACTGTCTCGTCGACTACGCGAGCTGCAGCCAGTCCGACATCTGCTGGCTGGTCGACATGGACGACAACTGCGATTCGAGCGATGGCTGCATCATCGACGTCTCCTAGGGATCGGGACCCCGGTTGTGGGGAGGGCGTATCATGAAGCACCTGAGGGTGGCGAACGGCGCGGGACGGGGGGGAAGCACGTCGTCGGCGGTGCCGGCCTCGCAGCTCTGCTACATCTACATAGACTGGGGAAGCTGCGACGGCGTGGACCAATGCGGTTTCGACTTCGGGGACTGCCCGGGCAAGGACGTGTGTCTCGTAGACTATTGACGCGCAGGGCTGCGTGAGAACAGGAGGTAGATCGTGTGCCGGGCTACGCGGCTTCTTTGCGTGATCCTGGCGCTCCTGGCCGTCCCGCGGAGCGGGGCGGCCGGGGGCGCGGGCGGGATCATATGGGAGAGCCGGGCGCTGATTCCAGGCGTCCGGTCGGTCTCGTCCTGCATCGTCGATGCGGGGGGCGACGGCCGGGACGATCTTCTTCTGACATCCTCTGGGCGGGAGGGCCCGTGGTGGACGCTCGTCGTCTCCGGCGCCTCGGGACATGTGCTGTGGGCGAAGAAGCACTCGAGCAGGCCCACGGTCTGCCCGCTGCACTGCTCCCGGGGTGCCCGCGTGCTCGTGGCGGAGTCCGACAGGGCGCAGGTGCTGGACTGCGCCGGCGGAGACGTGCTCCTCGCCGCAGACCTTCCCGCGGCGACCGGGCCGGCGACCGCGGGCGACCTGGACGGCGACGGCGTCATCGACGTGGCCATCGCCGTCGGTGACGACAGGAACGACAGCCTGATCGGCCTCTCCGGCTCTGATCTCTCGGTGCTTTTCGAGACCGCGGCCGCCCCGGGCGAGGGGCGGACGGGCGTCGGGTTCGCCGATCCTGTCGCCCTCGATTCGGACGGCGACGGTCTCTGTGAGATCTACGTGACAGAGAACACGGATCGACTGGTGCGACTGGAACCCACAGGTGCGCGGTCCTGGTCGGTCCGGCTGGACGAGAGGTCCGGCCGCATTCCGAGAGGAGCCATAACCGGTCGGCCGGTCCTGGCCGATGTCACGGGCGATGACGGACCCGACCTCTGCGTGGGCTGCCTGGCCGGGAAGCTCGCGGTGCTCGATCCCGCGAGCGGCGAGGTCAGGGTGTCGCGAAGATTCGGGCGGAGGGAAGGAGAGGACCGGCGCCGCCTGCGAAGGCTGCCGAGATTCCTCCGGGCACTTGCGGCGGGATCCGGCGAGCCCGTCAACCGGCTGGCGGCGGTGGAGATCGATGGGCGACCGGGGCTGGAGCTGGTCTTCGGTTGCGGCGACGGCTCAATACACGCCTATTCGGCGGCATCGGACAGAGAGCTCTGGAGCTTCCAGGCAGACCACAGCGTCTACGAACCCCCGCTGGCCCTCGGCCCGAACACCGACGGCGCGCCGGAACTTGTGGTCTGGCACTACTACAGCGTGCTCTTCCTGGACGGCGCCGGCGGAGAGCCCATACGGCGGCCGCCCGTCTTCGCGGGCCTCGAGCTCGCCGATCCCTCCGGAATCATGCTCGCCGATCTCGACGGCGACGGCGATCTGGAAGGCGTCTTTGTGGCGCGCGGAGCCGAGCGCGTCTTCGCCTGGGAGACCGGGCTTCCGACCGGGCAAGGACGTCGTGTCAGATGAGACGGCTTCGCGGAACCTCACCGGGAGGGAGCCGTTGACCGCTGGCGGCGCATGCGCGCTCAAGACGACGTCGCTCTCCAAGCTGTACCGGACGCGCGGCGGCCGGGTGAGAGGACTCGCGCCGCTCTCGCTCGAGATCATGCCCGGCGAGTCGGCGGCGCTCGTGGGTCCGAACGGATGCGGTAAGACCACGGCGCTCAAGATAGTCGCAACGCTCGTGGAGCCTTGTTCGGGAAGCGCAACCGTGTTCGGGCACGACGTGGTCAGGCGACCGCTCAGGGCCAGGTCTCTCATCGGCGCGGTGTTCTCGACGACGCGCTCTTTCTACTGGCGGCTCTCGGCGGGGCACAATCTGTCCTTCTTCGCGGCCGCCCAGGGCATGACGCCGGGTGCCGCGGCGTCCAAGGCGCGGGCGCTCGCGGTCGAGCTGGGAATCGTCGAGTACCTGGGGGTTCCCGCGCGGAGACTCTCGAGAGGCATTCTCGCCAGGCTCTCGCTCGTCCGGGCGCTGTTGCACGACCCGGGGCTCCTTCTGCTTGACGAACCGTTCGCGGCCATGGACGGCGGGGCCCGCGAGCGCGTGTGGGAAGCGCTCGAGGGTAGGACCAGCGACGGGCTCTCGCTACTGGTCGCGACACACGACCCCTCTCAGGTGCGGCTCTGTGACCGGGTCTTCCCCATCGCGGCGCCGGAGTGAGTCCGGTGAAGCTCCGAGCCCGTCTCTCTCGAGCGGGCGCCGGCAAGCGCCGGTGACTCCAGGGCCCTGGGCGGCCGGCTCCTTCCGCGTGTGGCTTGCGCTTCCGCTGGCGGCGGCCGCGTTCGCGAAGCGTGGCATGGCCACCTACCTCTCGTACAGAGTCAAGTTCCTTATGAGCCTCGCATCGCTCTCGCTCTCCGTCGTCACGTTCGCGCTCGTCGGCAAAGTCGTCTCGACCGCGGGATCCGGTTTCGTCGAACGCTACGGAACCGACTACGCGTCGTTCGCGGTGACGGGCGTGGCCGTCCACACGATCGCCTCTTCCGGGCTCAGTTGCTTCAGGTCGGCCGTGCGGCGCGAGCAGCTACAGGGAACGCTCGAGACGCTGTTCACGAGCAGCCTCCCGCCTGGCGCGGCCGTCTTCCTCGCCGGGCTGGGCGAGCTTGTCATGGTGCTCGCGGGCGGGGCGCTCTTCCTTGGCCTGGCCAGAGCGTTTCTCGACGTGCGGATCATCCCGACGCCGGCGGCTCTCATCGCGGTCCTTCTCTACGGCGCGTTCATGTCCGGGCTGGGCCTCGCTTCGGCCGGGTGCATTCTGGTGTCCAAGGAGGGGGAGCCCGTCTCCTGGCTGTTCGGCGCCGCATCGGGACTTCTCGGAGGCGTCTACTTCCCGGTCGACCTCCTGCCCTCATGGCTTCAGCACGCCGCCCGGGCGATTCCCACGGCGCACGCGCTCGGCGTGGTCCGGTCCTCGTGCGCCGGCGCCTCCGTTCCTTCGGGCGGACCCTGCTCGCTGCTCGTGCTGTCCCTCTGCGCCTCGGTCTCGATGGCCGTGGGGATCCTCGCCCTTCGGTGCGGCTACGGGAGGGCGCGCCGCCGCGGGACCCTGGGGGAGTACTAGGG
>WJLY01000168.1 GCA_014728245.1 Candidatus Effluviviaceae Genus IV sp. | reverse complement strand
TCTCCGTGCGTCTATCTCACGCGCGGCCCGCTCCATCTGAGCGGTCGTCTCGGAGATCGCGCGCTCACCGATGGCAAGCAGGTCGCCGCTCGTAAGGTCCAGAAGATGCCTCTCGGTGAGAAGCCACTCATAGGCGTCGCGCCCTATGTGGAACGGCTCGTCCGACGCCGCCGCGGCGCGCTCGAAGTGCTCGGCGGTCTCGGCGAAGGCCGCCTTCGCGGGCCCCGCTGCGGACTCCAGCTCGCCGGCGAGCCCGGGCAGCTCGGCGGACAGAGAGGGAACGGTGGTCTCCAGGAACGAAACCCCTCCCTTCGCAAGCGAAGCGGCCACCGACGCGAACGCGCGCGGGGGCTCGGTCACGTTAGCGCGGGCGTCCGCGAGCACCTGCGGCACGTCGCGCAGCCTCGAAGCAAAACACCTGGCCCGCTCTTCAAGAGGGGCGAAGTCGCGCAGGAGAAGCTGATTGCACCCGTACAGCCCGGCGCCGACGTAGTCGGCGGGGTTCCGTTCATGGCTCCTAAGAACATCGTGGCTGAATATGGAGGAGCGCAGGTTGAGCATGAGAACCTGACGATCGATGAGGTCATCGGCGCTCATGTCGGAGGTGGACAGCTTCTCGAGATCGGACAGGATTCCTTCTGTACGGTCGCGCCGAGCTTCGTGAGCCTCGCGGCTGAACGAACCCAGGCTGCCGTCCCTGGAGTGCAGTCCCAGCGCTGTAGCGGACACAGGGTACTCGGCGGAGATGAAGTCGATGCACTGATCGGTAAGTTCGGCAAGAGAAACGGGCATTTCGAAGCTCCCTCGAGTGAGGCGTACGTGCGTCGCTCGGCACTACAGTGTGCCTGCGCTCAAACGTGCGCCCGGCGACCAGGCACTCTCAAGTGTGCCTGCCCCAGAGCTTGCGCCCGGCGACTAAGCGCTCTCAAGTGCACATGCGCTCAAGCGTACGCGGCGACCAGACATTCTCACACGAGGCGGGCTCCGCCTCAAGGCGATTCAACCCGTGGCCGGCAGACGGACGCCCCGAGCCCGAGATCCATCGCGCACTCCGCGAGGCACTCGGAGAGCCCCAGAAGCAGCCGGCGGCGCCCGCACGTCAACAGTAGCCGCCTGGACGCCTCTCTTCTCGAGCCCCGCTCGTCCGACTGAACCAGAACGACCCGCGCCCGAGCGCGACGAGGCTCCGTCTCGGGCGGCGGAATCTCCGCAGGCGCCTCGCCCCTCCCGGGCTCTGTCACCACTGACAGCGAGAGCCCCGAGGCGAGGAGCCTGTTCAGAACCTGAATGTCGGCCACGGGCACGGCCCGGAAGTCGGATGTCACGGTATGCGAATACCCTCCCCCGAAGGCCCGTCCCCCACGAGAACCGGGGGTCAAGAACCCGCCCCGATGGCCCGCCCGAGGCAAGAGCCGGGGGTCAAGACCCGCTCCGACGGCCCGTGTTCCGCGAGAGCTGCAGGGAGTCGACGCCCTTTCGGCGATCCGCGGAGCCGGGCGCACACGGGAGCAGAAGGAAGAGCGAAAGCCGGCCGGCCCACCCGACGTCACAGCCACCCGTCACCCCGACGCCTCCGCACGCGCCGCGGCGCCTGCCGGCTCGTCGCCCTCTGCTGAAGACTGGGTCGGTCACGCTTTCGAGCAATCAATGGGCCACGCTGGCCGGGAATCGAAAACAGGTGGGGGGTGGCATCCTAACTGCAATGCGGGATGGCAGTTACTACTGGCCGGTGAGTTCGAATGAGCCGGGCGGACACCTCGGGTGCCCGGCCGGCCGTAAATCGCGTTCACAGGGGGTCTGTCAACGCCGTCAACGCCGGAGCCTGCTCTGCTGGTCGTACGCCTCCAGCGCGAGGCCGAGCCTGCGAAGGCCGGACGCAAGGCGCGTCACCTCGCTCGTCCCTCTCACGGCGCTCCTGTCCATGAGTTCCGCCACCCTCGACGCGTCGGCTCGTCCCGTCTCGGCCCGCACGAGGCTATCGAGCGCGGCGGAGGCGGCTCGCGCGTCCGCCCCCCTTTGCGCCAGGAGAGCCGCAGCTTCAGAGGAGACCTGCGCTATCGTCCTGACAGCGCTCCTGAGCCCATTGACGGATCTGGCCAGAGCCGCCTCGTCGACATCAGACCGCGAGACCTCGTCTATCACCGAGTCGGACAGAAGTTCCGCCTCTCTGGCGCCCGCTCCCAGCGCGTCAAGCCGCGTCACGATGTCGTCCGTCGAGAGGCCGCCGTCGACGCGGCCGGCCACCTGGTTCAACATGGTCCTCGCCTCCGCCAACGCGCCCGCCAGCCTTCTCAGGATCGAGACCTCCGCGGCCGCTCCCTCCTTCAGCTCCTTGAGCGCCACGAGCGACTCATGCGCCGAGCGAAGCGATTCGGGGGCCATCTCCATGGCCGAGTCGGTGACCGCGCGCGCCGCCGAGAGCTCATCCTCGATTCCGAGCCTCTCGCGCAGCTTCACGACGAGCCGGTTGATCTCATCGTTCAGCTCTCCGATCTCGTCGGTCCGGTCCGGCTCCGTCAGGACGTTGAGGTCGCCCTCGCGTGCCACAAAGCACGCCCGCCTGAGCCGCCTGATCGCTCTGGCTACGACGTTGCCCCACACGCCCGCCAGTATCAGCGCAAGCACCAGGGTCACACCCAGCACTATCTGGATCGCAACCGGCGTTGCCCCGACCAGGTACATCACGAGCAGGAGGAGATCCTGGACGACCAACGCCGCCGCGACCAGCAGCACTATCTTGACCTCTATGCTCACACCAGATCGCTGCACTGTTCCCGGCTCCTTCGCGCGCGAGAGCAGATCGCCCCGGGCGTGGCCAACGCGGCCGCCCGGCTGCCGCCGGGGCGGGGCGAACATAGTTCACCATCCCCGGAATCTGCAAGTAACATGCCAGTGTGCGGCACTCAGGACGGGCCCGTAAGATAGGGCGCCCCCAAGCCTCAGAGCCTGTAGATCTCGGGTCTGCGGTCCGAAAAGAGATCGTTCCGGGGCGTGACCTGCTTGTCGTCCGCTCGTCCCGGATCTACGCCGGCCACAAGTACGCCTTCGCTCTCCACGTCTGCCCTTACGACGACCTCCCCGTCCGGCGCCACGATCTCGGACATACCGGTGAACGTGAGTTCCTGGCCGGCGCGGGCCTCGCCCCCGACCCTGTTCGCGGTGGCCGCGAACACCCTGTTCTCGATGCAGCGCGTGACCATCGCGTCCTGGCAGTACGGAAGGACCAGGTTCGCCGAGTGACACAGGATCTGCGCGCCGCCGAGCGCCAGAGTCCTGGCGACCTCGGGGAAGATCCAGTCGAAGCAGATCATCATGCCGAGACGGACGCCTTCGACCTCTATGACGCGTGGCGGCTCGTCGCCCGGTTCGAAGATGTCCTTCTCGCCGGCAAATAGCTGCACCTTTCGGTAGACGAATCGGGCGCCGTCCGGGGCGAGCAGAATCGCGGAGTTGTAGAGCCCCTCGCCGGCCTTCTCTGCGAATCCGACGACGACAGTGGCGCCCGCCGACCGTCCCGCCTCGCTGATCTCGTCGAACACCGGGTCCGACGGCTCCTGCGCCAGCGAAGTCGCCTCCTCTTTCGACTCGAAGAGATACCCCGAGAGGGCGAGCTCGGGAAGCACGTACAGGTCGGCGCGCTCCGACTCGATCATGGAAACGGCTCGTCTCGCGTTACCCTCCACATCTCCGAACGCCGGCCTCATCTGCACAACAGCAATCCTCATCCGCTCCTCCTGTCGTTCCGCAAGCACAGGGGCTCTGTTTTAGCATGAAGTAACGCGCCTCTTTCGCCTTCCGCCCGGCAGACGTCTCTCACTCCGCCGACGGCCGTTCCATTACATCCGATCAAGGCCCAATACAAGGGCACTCCAGGGCCCACCCGCTTCTCCGCCGCACGCTCTTCGCACGCGGTGACTGACGATTCGGTCAGAGGGACGCCGGTGGCACGGGACTTGCTTTTCACCCACTCCACAGACGCCCGGAAGACCTGACCAAACAACGAGGAACTCAATGGTGAAGCGGCGGCTGAAGGACAAGTCTGACTATCCAGCTACCGCGTCAACGACGCGAAAAGGAAGAGGAAGACTCAAGAGACTCGACTTCGACGCCGACGTCCAGACGTCCTACTTCTTCATGCTCAACTGCCTTCTGCACTCCAGAGTGCAGACCGGCCTGGAGTCAAACACCGAACGGTACGACGAGGACGTCAACGTCTATCTCGCACACCTTCTGAACTCGCACATCGACCCGAAGTACTTCCTCAGCACGGCGGACCTGATCGGCCGGGACGACTCCGACGTCTTCAGGATGATAGAGCAGTGCGAGACCGACCGCCAGAGGTACAGGGTCTACCGCGTCAACGCGGACTACCTCCTGATGGCCGTCGCCGTGTTCGACATCTTCGAAGAGAGGCACTGCCACCACCGCTCCGTGTTCCACATCCCTAAGACGGTATACATCGCCCGCGCCGCCGCTTACTACGGACTCGCCGCCTCATACGCCACCAAGCTCGGCAGAGGCACGACCGGCATCTCGGAGACGCTGGCGAAGATCTCCGACGGCATCGAGAGCTACGTCCGCATACTGATGTACATGCGCGGGCAGTACCTCCGCTTCATAAAGCGTTACTCCGACGGCGAGCTCTTCCATCTCGAACGCTCGATAGAGGACATCCGCAAAGCCGAGGTGATAGAAGACAGAAGGAACAAGTTCCTGGACGTCTATCACGCCTGGATGAACACACGCGACGACCATCTCAAGGAGCGTCTCTTCGAGACCGCGCGCCTGCTCCGCGAGGTCGATCCGTCGTTCGATTTCCAGCTACCGTAGGGTTCGTGGGACAACCAGACCGGACCACAACGCCCGGGCCCTCCTCAACCAGAGAGGAGGGCCCACGGCAAGTAACGTATGCGGCCTTTTCGCCTTCCGGCGTCAGACACTCTCTGCTCGCCCGACCGGCTATCTGGGTATCACCAGCTCCTGACCGACTGAGATGAGATTCGGGTTGTCGATGTCGTTGGCGGCCGCGATCTCGCTCACCGTAACGCCATAATCGGCCGCTATTGAGGCGAGCGTCTCGCCGCGCTCGACCGTGTGCGTTCCACCGGACGCCATGGCCGCTCTGATCGCGTCCATCTCCTCCCGCAGCCGCCGGTTTTCGGAGGCGACCTCCTCGAGCACGATGTCGAGCCGATCGAGCAGATCCTCGCGATCGCTCTCCCGGCGCTGGTCCACGCTTCTGATCCTGTTCTCAAGCTCTATGCCGAGCTGCTCCTGCCCGGCTCGTACCGCCTCGAGCCCGCGCGAGAACTCCGAGTCCACATCGGAAAGCTGACCCGACAGCTCGTCGATCGCCCGCCGGATCGCCGAGATGTCCTCCTCCAGCGTGGTTATCCGGCTCTCGAGCCGCAGGACCTTCTCGGAAAGGCCCGCCTGGCGACGTTCAAACTCGTCCTGCGCCTCCCAGACGTCCTTCTTGACGGCCAGTCCGCCTGTCCCGCACCCGCTCTGCAACATACCCAGTGACAAGAGGAGAATCACGACCAGACCGACAGGAACACGGTATCCCGCGGACCTACCGACCGGGCGCGAATCGGGTTCCCGTCTCAATGGCGTTCCCTCCCTTGCTTCGCGCAACATGCCCGTGGCCCGCACGGGACGGGCCGAGAAGCGTTACCGGTCGAGTCTTCGACGCTAGTCCGACACCGTGAAGTGCGCCCTGCGGTTCTTGGCCCAAGCCTCCTCGGTGCTTCGTGGATCGAGAGGGCGCTCCTCGCCGTAGCTGATGGTGCTCAGCCTCTGAGCCTCCACGCCGAGGCTCACGAGGTAGCGGCGCGCGGCCAGGGCGCGCTGCTCTCCCAGGGCCATGTTGTACTCGTTCGTGCCCCTCTCGTCGCAGTGCCCCTCGATGAGGACCTTGACGTCTTCGTGCTGCTCGAGCCACGAAGCTATCGACTCGAGAATCGGCTCGTCGACCGGACGGATGTCGTACCGGTCGAATTCGAAGTGAATGTTCTCGAACTCCGGAGAGAGCGGCTCAACAAAGACCGTATCATCCACATCGGGGAGTGGTATGTCCTCACCGGTCAGCGCGTCCGTCTCCTCGGATACCTCGGGCTCCACAACCGGCTCTTCGGTCGGCTTCCTCCCGGCGCACCCGGACAGCCCGAAGACCACACCCGCAGCGAAAGCAACGACAAGTAGAAGTACAACGCCTCTCCGCATCTCGATCCTCCCCGGCAGAGCGATCTCTGCCCTAGCGAGACCACGCGGGACTCAGATAGTCGCCCGCGCCACTGGTCAATTTGACAGGTTCCTTCTCGTATATGTCAAGTAAATAGAGGTCCGACTTGCCCCCCGACTTGGCGCTGTAGACGATGTGCCTGCCGTCGGGTGCCCAGGATGGGTCTTCCTTGTGCCGCCGGTCGGTGGTCAGCCTCGTTACCTCCCCCGTCTCCACGTCGACGGTGCAGATCTGGAAGACGCCCTCGATCTGAGATGTGTAGGCGATGAGATCTCCCCTGGGCGACCACTCCGGCGTCGTGTTGTGATAGCCCTGAAACGTCACCCGCTCGCCCGTTCCTCCTGTCGAGTTCATGACGTGGATCTGAGGACGACCCGACCTGTCCGAGACGAAGGCTATGCGTCGCCCGTCGGGCGACCAGCAGGGAGAAGACTCGGTGCTCCTGCCGTACGTCAGCCTCCTCGCGCTCGTTCCATCTGAACGCAACCTGTATATCTCGGGATTGCCGTCCCGGGACAGCGTCATGAGTATCTCCCGGCCGTCCGGCGACACGGAGGCGAACGCGTTGAGGCCCGGGAACGCGGTCAGCCTGCTTGTCGCTCCCGACGACACGTCGACGGCGTGCAGCTCCTGCCTCGGGCCCCTGTAGCTCGTATAGGCGATCCGCTCGCCCGACGGGAACCAGCCGGGGTAGATCGCCATCTGGCTCTCGCGCGTCAGCCTTCTACGGTTGGCTCCGTCGTAGTCCATGACGTAGACTTCCTTCGTGCCGGTGGCGTTCGACACGAATGCGATCCTCGTGCCCGCTATTCCGTCTTCGCCCGTCAACCGCTTCACGATCTCGTCCGAGAGCGCGTGAACCGCCGCCCGCCAGCCATCGGGAGCGCTCGTATACCTCTTCGCGAAGATGGCCCGGCCCCCCTCCAGGTCATGGACCGTTACCTCCAGCCAGAACTCCGACAGCCCGGACTGGAACTTCCCCTTCACCAGGATCTCGGCGCCGAGAGCCAGCCATTCAGCGAAGTCTATCCTGCCGGACGCCCTGTCGTCCCGCTCGGCTTCGTCGACGAACTCCAGGTTCTCCACTACATCGAAGTAACCGGAGTGAGACAGATCGAACAAGAGGACGTCTCGGATTCCCTCCGGCTCCGGCTCGCCCGCTCCCGTGGACGGGAAGAGAGGTACGGCGATCCTCACCTTCTCGCCGAAGCCCTTCTCGATCGAGAGCCTGACATCCTGGGCCCGCGCGACCACCGGAAGAACGAGAGCCATCGAAATGGCCGCGGCCGCGACGACCCTCAAAACGAGCAAGACCGGGGGTCTCGTTCTGCTCTTGCCTTCAGTCATCGGATCCTCGCTCAGCATACGCGCGGCCGCTGGCGCTCGTCCTGCAACGGCCCGCGCGGTCTATTCCCTGACTATCGTGAAGTCTATCGCCACGTCCAGCGTGTTCTCGAGGTAGTCCTCGAGATCGGCGAGCGAGGGAAACGGCGCGGCCGACCTCACCGCGCTTATCGCCGACTGATCGACCGTCGAACGTCCTGACGACCTTACGATCCGCACACCGCTCACGGACCCGTCGTTCTGTATCACGAAGGACACCGTGGCAGTCAAGGAGTCCTCGGTGACTAGTCTGGCGCTCGGCTGCGACCAGTTCGAGTAGACCTTGCCCTTTATGACCGAGGCATACCACCCGGGCACGGTCCGCCCTGTCGTGATCCGCGTGCTTGCCGCGGCCGTCCTCTCTCGTTCCCTTCGGGGCTCAGGCTCCGGCGTATCGGGTCTGGTCTCGTCCTGGGCGCGCATCCGCTCTTCCAGCCGCTCCTCCAGGGATTTCCGAGGTTGCCTCGGTGGAGGTTTGAGAACGGTCCGCTTCGGCTTCCTGGAAGGTTCCTCGGGAATCGCCGCTTCCTCTTCGACGTCCTCCTCGACCACCGGCGACTCCTCGACCGGCTCCGGCTCCGGCTCTGTGACCGGCTCCTCGACCGGCGGCGCCGGCTCCTCCGCCTCGAACCGCACAAGCTCGACCTCGTAGACCTCGAGTCCGCGATCGTAGTCCCGCCCGAGTCGACCGAGCAACGGAACGACCGCCAGCACCACGACGTGCAGTATCACAGATATGAAGAGAATGCGGCCCATCGTTCCCCTCTTCACCCTCAGGCCGGAGGCCGCGTGGCCATCGCCAGCCGGACGATCCCGACCGCTCTGACCGCGTCCATTACCTCTATGACGCGCCCGTACCTGAGATCCTCGTCGGCCTTGATCAGGACCGCCACGTCGCTGCGCGCCGTGTAGATGCTCGTCAGCCGATCGCTCAACTCATCCATCGACACGCGCTGTCCCTCAAGGTAGACGCGTTCGTTGTCAGTGACCGATATCGTGAGCACGTCCGCCACGTCTATCCGCTTGGGCTCCGCGCTGGGAAGAGTAACGTCGATTCCCTGCTCGATCATCGGCGCGACGATGATGAAGATGATGAGCAGCGTCATCATGACATCGACCAGCGACGTCACATTGATGTCGTGCACGACCTCGTCGCCGTAGTCACGCTTGCGTCTTCTCAAGGGCTGACCTCCGGATCCGCGTCACCAATCTCCCGCGGCCATCCGACTCAGGGTGCAGCTCGGGATCGCTTCGTCCAACCCGAAGCCTCACCGGACCGCCGGGCACCTCCGGGGGCCGTGTCACCCGAAGCCGCACCGGATGGCCGGGAGCGCCCCGCTCCCTGTCACCCGAAGTTGCGCTCGATCGTCGACATCACCTCGGACGAGAAGTTCTCCATACCGATCGTGAGATTCCTGACCCTGTTCATCAGGTAGTTGTAGCCCACGAGCGCGGGTATAGCCACGGCCAGACCCGCCACCGTCGTCGTCAGCGCCGCGGAGACTCCCGGAGCCACGCTGCTTATGCTGGCGCTGCCCGTCACGGACATCGCCGCGAACGCCTTCATGATACCCCACACGGTCCCGAAGAGCCCGACGAAGGGCGCCGCCCCCGCCGTCGTCGCAAGTACCAGCAGATGCCGCTTCAGCTCTACAACCTGATCCGCGACGGTCCGCTCCATCGTCCTCTCCACGCCGTCGACGTGCACCAGCGAAAGCTCGCCGCGGCTCGTCGCCGTTCCGCGCGGCCCGAGCAGGAACGAAAGCTCGGTCAGAGCCGCGTCCAGGACGGCCGAGAAAGGCGATTCGTCGAATCTGACGCGGTCCGCGTAGTGCTTGATCGCCGCATCGGGGTCGCTTCTGAACTGCTCTCGCAGCTCCTCTGAGCGCTTCGCGGCCCGCTTGAGCACTCCGTGCTTGTAGAAGATGATCGCCCACGAGTAGATCGAGACGGCCAGGAGCGCCAGGACGATCACCTGCCCAACGAAACCCGACTGACTCACGCTGGTGAAGAAACCAGTGCCCAATCTCCCTGCCTCCTCTCAGTCGGTCGAGCGACCGTCGCGCCGGTGATGTCCCCGCGCGACGTAAGCCATCCAGTCGTCCTCCACTCCCCCCAGCGAGTCTCCCAGGGACTGCTCGAGGGCGTCCGCCAGCGGAACTCGCGTGCGGGCGACGCGGGAGTAGAAGTCCCGGTAGCCCTCCAGGCCCATCTCATCGATCAAGAAGGCCGTGAACGACCCGGCCGCCACCTCTCTGGAGCGCTCTCCGACCAGGTCGTATCCGGCCGGATCGACCAGCTCCCGAAGGCCGGGCAGCTCGGAGTCGGCGTGCAGCCCGGCCGCGATCCCTCCGACCGCCCGGCCGCCCCAGCGCCCCCCCGCGTACAACGCCAGCCCATCCCCGAGGAACGGATTATACATCTTCCCGAGCGCCTCCGCACCGGCCACCTTGGCCAGCTCCCGGGCCAGCGCGACTTCGCGTTCGCCCTCCCAGGCAACATGAACAGCGCTCGCCCATGTGACACCATGCGCGAGGGCCGCGTTGCCGGTCAAGCGTTCCTTCTCGCCAACAGACGAATAGACGTAGCAGTCTATTCGCTCCGGTAGCTCGCCCAGTATTGCGCCCACGCGCGCAGCCAGGGAGTCGGCCGCCGCGGCCGCCTCTCTCGCGACGCTCGGCTCGGTCCCGCGTGCGACGTGCACGACCGCGTGATCGCCTTCCTCCGCCAACCAGCTCTCGAGCGGGTCCTCCTGCGACCGCGCCTCGGACACGCCCAGCCAGCTCATTATCATGATGTGAACCACGGCGAAGGTCAGCGTCGCAAGCCGGGCCCGCCTCTTCCCGAGCCCCAGCACCGGCGAGGCCGCTATTCCGACGAGCACGTAGAACCATATGGGGACGACCCCCAGCTCCCGCGCCACTCCCCAGAGAAAAGGGCGGGTCGCCGGGTCGACGAAGCGCGACAGGTCCGCGCCGAGATCCGGGGAGTGCGTCAGGGGCAGGAGCGCGGCGGCGGCCAGCGCACCCACGCCGACTGGCACCGAAGCGTACGCGATCGTTGAGAGGCTCGTTCTGAACGTACAGTATCCGCCGAACACCCTCCCCACGGCCATGAAGAAGAGCGACTGGAGGAGGATCACGACCGGAACCCCGACCACGCCGGACATGGCGAACGCCACCGGCGCGCCCGACCGGACGACATCTATGTCGACCCCCGTTCTCATCGCCTCGGCGCGGAGCACCTCGTCGAGCACTCCGCTCTCCAGCGAGAGCAGGCTCTTCGCGATGACTGCCGCTACGATGAAGACGAGCGGGACAACCCAGTTCGGCCGCCGCTTGAGCCTGCGGAACGTCTGCCGCGGGAAGACGATCACCAGCGTGAGAGCCGCCAGCGGGTTCACCGGACGAGGCTGTTCGCTCATATGCTTCGCATCTTCCTCCTGCGCGCCTCGAATGTCGCTATCTCCCCGACGCCGGCCCGCCGCAGGAGCCTCAGAGCGAGGTCGAAGTCCATGCCCACCTGGCCCGGCGAATGCGCGTCGGACCCCAGCGTCACGGCGACTCCCCGTTCGGCGCACGCGGCCAAAAACGGCAGGCTCGGATAGATGTCGACGGCGGGCTTGCGCAACCCCGACGTGTTCACCTCGACCGCGACGTCCGCCGAAGCCAGCGCTTCGGCCGCCGATTCGTAGAGATCGCTGAGCCGGAGGCCGGGGGCGACGCCGTGCTTCTTGATGAGATCGGGATGGGCCATGGCGTCGAAGCCGCCTCGCTCCGCGGCCTCGCGGAAGATCTCGAAGTACCGCCTGTAAAACGAGTCGGGGTCCTTGCCTTCGTAACTCGCGACGTACCTGCTGTCGCTGAACCCCCAGTCGTCTATGTAGTGCACTGAACCGAGGACGTAATCGAACTCGTAGTCCGAAGCCGCGTTCCAGATCTCTTCCATTTGGCCGGGGATGTAGTCCATCTCGATCCCAAGCCTCACTACTATCTCGTCGACCGACGTCTGAAGATCCCTGACCATGCCGACGTATACGGGCAGGTCCTCCGGGGCCATCGTCAGCCGCTCGTCGCGCTCACGCAGGAGCGGCATGTGGTCTGAGAAGCCGATCTCGGCGAGTCCGAGCGCGATCGCCCGGCGAACGTAGTCCTCGGGTTCGCCGACGGCGTGCCCGCAGAGTCTCGTGTGCATGTGATAGTCGACGAGCCTGCCGTACTCCTCCTTTCGGAGAGAGCGAGCGGGTCGAGTCCATCTGAGCAGCCTCTTGCGTGCGCCCCGCCTGAGTCGCTTCACTGACTCTCCTCGACCTCGACGCCCTCCCCCGCCTGCTCGCCGGGCGCCAGCTCGAACGAGCACCGGACTACACCGATCACCATCAGGGCGATGCTCACGACGAGGAGGATCAGAAGCGTTCGGTTCCCGGTCCGCCTGGGCTCTCCGTCGCTCAAGCTTCACCTCCCCAGGCCCTCGCTACCGTTTCGCGCGCCGGCGGCTTCGTAGCAAGGCTCACGAACACGAACACCAGGAGAGACACGACAACGCCCGGAATGAACCCGTGCACGCCGAAGGGCTTGCCCGCCGCCATCCACCCGAGAGCGACGGCGGCTCCCACGATCATCGACGAGGTGGCGCCGGCCCGCGTCCCCCGCTTCCAGTAGACGCCGAGCACTACAGGCCAGAGACATGACGAAGCGATAACCGCCCACGCGAACGCCGTTATCACGAGCACCAGGCCCGGCGGCCTGTAGGCGATCACGAGCGCGACGAGTCCCGCGCCGAGGCTCGCGATCCGGCCGAGGAAGACCTCCCTCTTCTCGTCCCGGCCGGCCGCTCCCATGAGTCGCCCGCCCGTCCCGGCGGCCGCCGGCCTGAGGGCCACGTTGACCCCCCTCCGCAGGTCCTCCACGATCGAGCCGCTCACGATTATGAGCACCGAGGCGAAGGTCGACATCCCGGCCGCCATCACGCCCGCCAGGAAGATCGCTCCGCCCCAGGGGTTCAGGACCTGCTCGGTGAGCCGCGGTATCGCGAGGTCTGGATTGGACAGGGCCGGCAGGAGGAGCCTGGAGAGAGCGCCCGTCATGTAGGGCAGCACCGCCATGGCTCCGCCCAGCGTCGCGAGGACCGTCCCCAGCCTGAGCACCTTCGTGCTCTTCATCGAGTAAAACCTGACCAGCAGCTGCGGCATTCCCCAGACGCCGAAACTGACGATGAGCGCGAACGACAGAAGCCCGCTCAGCCCCCACACTCCGGGCGTCTCCACGAACCCCGGGTCGAGCGAGGCCAGAGCGACGTTCGCTGCGGGCAGCCCGCCGACCGCGCGAAGGGTGGCGAACGCCAGAAGCAGCAGGCCGAAGATCATGATCCACGCCTGGATGAAGCTCGTCCATACGACCGCGAGGTAGCCGCCGATGGAAACGTAGATGAGGATGATCAGGCCGGAGATCAGCACCGCCGTCGTGTAGGGAACTCCCATCAGCCCTTCCATGATCCGCCCCATACCCACGAGCACGCTCACGTTGTAGATGATCATGAAGACGAAGATGATCAGGGCGGATATGATCTCGGCCTCCCGGGCGCCGTAGCGCTTCCCTATGAAGCCCGGGATGGTCATCGTGTCCAGCCTCTTCGTGAACTGCCACAGCCTTCGGCCGAGCACGATCCAGACGAGCGTGCATCCGATCAGCACGTTCGAGGCGGCGACCCAGAGCGAGGACATGCCGAACCGGTAGCCGAAGGCGCCACCGCCCACGATCACAACCGAGCTGAAGTAGGCGGCGACAAAGGAGAACGCTGTCACCCAGGGACCGACCTGTCTGCCGCCTATGTAGAAGTCCTCCGCGCTCCTGGTGCGCCTCGCCATCCAGATACCCAGAAGCACGAGCGCGACCAGGTAGATCCCGAGCACGGTTCCGTACACGGAGACGCTATTCATCGTCGCCTCCTCCCGATCCTCCGTTCCCGCCGCCCCCGGACGCCACGGCCCAGACGATCGATATCACGATGCTGGCGCCGATGACGACGAACGCCGAGAAGGTGGACCAGGGAAGGCCGAGAGGCCCTGTCATCTGAAGACTCCTCGCGTCTGCTTCGCCGCAGAACTCACTGACGCGCCACGTCAGAAGAACCTGTAGTAGATCCTGACGAACGGCGCCCAATCAAAGTCATGGGTGGAGTATCCAAGCCCTCCGCGTCGATATGCCGACACCATCGCGGACAGACCTATGGACATCCGATCGCCCGACCACATCAGCCCCGGGCACGCGTAGACGCGCCTGTAGGTGCTGCTCTGGGAGCTCGCGTAAGCCTTCGCTTCCCACAGGAGCGTCCAACCCTCGTCGACCTTCGTCTCGAGGGTCAGCGTGCCTATCCATTGGTCCCTGACATCGAACCCGGTGTCGTCGGTTCCGTTGAACCAGTGCGTGACGCAGAGGTGCGCCGCCACATCGCCGCTCCGCTGCGTTGCCGCGGCGCCGACCACGACGTCGGTCGAACCATCGGAAAGACCCGCATCGACGTCGCCCGTGGGAACCCTGACACCCACTATCGCGGACACGCGCTGGTCGCCTTCGTTCTCCTCGTAGAGAAGGATCTTCGGATCGAAGACGAGATCCCCAAACCCGGTGCTGGAGCTGCTCTGAGGCTCGTCGTCGGGGTCCCCGTCCGCGAAGATCTCGCTGTACCTGTCCTCCAGCGGAACGCCGATCCTGAGAGTCAGTCTGTCGTTGAGACCGTAGTACAGCCTGGGCATGAGGCTCGCGCCGGTCCTCGTGTCCGTCGTCGGCAGGGTCGACCAGAACTGCTCGCTGTCCTCGTACTCCCAGGTGAAGTCGCGCCACAGGAACCAGGCGTCCAACATGAACTCTCCTTCAGGCAGGGTGTTGGCGCTGGCTCCGACGATGGGAGAGGCGCCCACGTCCGATGACGTGACCAAGATGAGCAACGCGAGGCAGATGACGAGCGGGAATCTCATACGACCTCCGGACAGACCTTTCCGTGTGCCCGCGGCGCGGGCATCGTGTAGACAACCTCGGGGCCTCCGGAGACAGTACTGGAACACTGGACCACGCAGACAACTTCGGGACCTCCGGAGGCAGTACTGTAACGCTAGACCACGCAGACAACCTCCGGACCTCCGGAGACATTACTGGGACACTAAACCACATGGTAGGAATCGTCAATCGGGCGTTCTTGAGGGCTTACCGGCCCGCGTCGCTGCGACGGCCGGCCGCGCTCCGCCCGGCTTCGCGCGCGGCCCTATTCCGGCGTCGGGCTGGCCGGCTCTCGCTTCCGGATCAACTGCTTCTCGCGCTCGATACGGCTCGCCTGGACGTCCGCCTCGTTGGAGTATCCCCTTCGCTCCCAGAATCCCGAGTACGGCTCGGCGGACAGCTCGATCTTCGTCAGCCATCTGATCCACTTGTAGCCCTGCTTGCCCTCGGCGACCAGCTGGAACGGCTTGCCTCGGGCTTCGTCGAGCGCGATGCCGTTGATGCGCGCGGCGAGCATGAGGTCGAGTCGCTCCACGTCGCCGTACGGGAGGGACGTCGTGTAACCGTCGGCGCCGTGGAAGACCACGGTCGCGACACCCGCCTCAGGATGCGCGTCCTCCAGGAGGTCCGCCAGGCTCACGCCCTCGAAGACGAGCCTCTCATGCCATCCCTCTACGCAGAAGAGCGTCGCCAGCCGAGTCTCCTGATCATAGTCGAGCACTTCCTCGTAGGTGAGAGAAAGAGTTTCTCTCACGAGCCCGGTCACCTCGAGCCGGTAGTCCCCGAGATCGACGTCCTGCGGGCCCTTGATCGAATTGTCGTACTGCCGGTAGAACGTGCTCAGGGGGATGCCCTCGTGCTCGGTCATCTCCTCCGCCAGGGATCCAGCAGCTGTGCTCGTCCCCCTCGACCGGCCCTCATCCACAATGGCCCGTTCGACCGAAGCAACCCGACCCTCCGGCGTCGTCTCGCCCGATGCGACCCCTGCGTCGGTCTCGGCGGTCGCCCCGCCGTCGCGTCCGGGCTCCTGGTCACTCCCACCGGCGCATCCGCCGAGTGCGATCAGAAGCGCGGCCGCAAGCGCGACCGCGAACGCGACCGCAAGTGCTCGTCCGGCCCTCCCGCTGCCTGCGGTCAGAGTCTCACTCCTTTTCGTCCGGCGGTTCGTCAAACGACGCATCATACCGATCCTCGAACGCGAATTCCGATATCGCCTTCCTTTTCGGTCTCGACCTCTCCGTCTCCGCCTGCTCGTCTGAAAGCAGCCGCTTGATGTCGGACGCGTGCCTGCCCACGATAACGAGCGTTATCAGGCGCATGTCCTCGGGTATCCCGAGCGCCCGCTTCGCCTTCTTCTCGCTGTAGCCGGCGATCGGGTGAGCCACCAGCCCCAGCTCGGTCGCGCGCAGAATCACGAACGCGGTGGCCATCCCCGTATCGAACAGGTAGTACTCGCGCTTCCCGATTCGGCAATCGAACCGGGGACTGCTGGTCACGGCCACGATCATGGAAGCGGCGGTCGCCCACTTGTTGCCTTTCGACAGCGCGTCCTTGAGCTCTTCGAGCGCCTCACCCTCTCGCGCGAAGACGTAGCGCCACGGTTGATTGTTGAAGCAGGACGGCGCTATGCGGGCGCATCCGAACAGATCCTCGAGCATCTCGTCCGAGATCTCCGCCGGGTCGAGCGAGCGATAGGCCCGCCGCTCCTCCATCACGTCTCTTACCGACAAGGCTCCTCCTTCGAGCATTCCTGAGTGCGCCACCGGGGCCGGGGACCGGCGGTCTGTCATCGGTCGGCCCGCTCGTCCGCGGGTCCCGGCGGGCCGCCGCGCACCGGCGACGGAAGACTACCCGCCAAGCGTGTCACCTATGGCCTTCATGCGCTTCTCCCGGCGCATCCGGTCTTCGACCGGGTTCCTGCCGCGGTTGATGCTCACCTCGTACGGCTCCTTCTCCTTCCGGTAGAAGACGCCTGCCGGGAGCGGCTCCTCCTGCCGGGCCAGCCTGAGCGCCTCGTCGAACTCGAGGGGGCCTTCCTCGAGCGTGGTCACGATCTCGTTGTACTCCTCGAAGTAGTTCGTGAACGTGACGCTGGGTTGGAGCACCTGTACGAAGGAAAACCCCTGGTGCTCGACCGCCGCCGCCACTATCTCCGCGAGCTGCTCGACGTTCCCGCTGTATCCCCGAGCCGCGAACGTCGCGCCCGCCTCCAGCATGAGAACCAGCGGCTTCCACGGATCCTCGTTGTTGCCCTCCGGCGTCGACGGACCCTTGAAGCCCCTCGGGCTTGTCGGTCCACGTTGGCCCGTCGTGAGCGCGTACACGCCGTTGTCGTGCATGACCACGGTGATGTCCGAGTTGCGCTTCGCCGCGTGCATCATGTGTGCGATGCCCTCGCCGAGCGCGTCGCCGTCGCCGCAGAAGGCGACGATCCTGAGCCCGGGGTTCCCCAGCTTCATCCCCTCCGCCGTGGCCATCGCTCGCCCGTGTATCGAGTAGAGACCCGATAGCGACATGTAGTCGAAGATCTTGGCGTGACACCCGATCCCCGCCGTCATGAAGATGCGGCTCTTCGGTATGTCGCGGTCCTCGAGAATGCCGACCGCCTTCTTCATCGCGTTCATGATGCCGAAGTTGCCGCATCCCGTGCACCACGTGTTTTCGACCTCGGTTATGAATTCGCGGGCCATGTCGTTGCTCCTTTGCGTCGTCACCCAATCGCCTTCTCAAGCTCCGCGGCCAGGTCGTCCGGCTCGAACGGACGGCCATCGTATTTCGTGATCACCTTCGATGGCTCGACGCCCAGCTCGTAGCGCAGAAGCGTCGCGAACTGGCCGGTCGAACTCTGCTCCACGACGATCGGGTTCGCGCCCGAATATTCGTCCAGCTCCCACACGGGGAACGGCTTCAGGTAGACCGGCTGGACTACCGTGGCCTCGAGGCCGCGGGCCTTCAGCGCCTCGAGCACGGACATCGTCGTCGAGCCGTACGTGAAGATCACCTGACCCCCGTCGCCGTGCCGGTTGACGGCGCGCATCCCCTTCAGCCGCTCTTTCATCGCCTCCGTTTTGCGGTTGCGCTTATCGTGCATGGCCGCGATCTCGCCGGCCTCCTCGGTCGTGAACCCGCTCTCGTCGTGCTCGTAGCTCGTCCAGTTGATGAGCTCCTCTGACGGAGGGAAGAGAAGCGGCGACACGCCGTTTTCGGCCGAGACATATCGCTTGTACTCGCCGTCCTCGTGCATCACGGGGCTCACCTCGGCCGCCGAGTCGAGGTCGATTGCCGCCGTCACGCGGCTCTCCGAAAGGTGCTTCTCCGTAAGGAGCACGCCCTGCGCCTGGAACTCCCACACGAGCGCGAGCATCTCCGCGGCGAGAATGTACGCCTCCTCGACCGTTCCGGGCGAGGCTACGACGCGCGGTATGTCGCCCTGACCGGGGTGGAGCGCGAAGTGCAGGTCGGCCTGCTCGGTGTAGGTGGGAACGCCCGTGGAGGGGCCCGGCCGCGACGAGAGCACGCCCAAAAACGGAACCTCCGCCATTCCGGCAAGCGAGAACGCTTCCTCCATGAGCGCGAACCCGCCCCCGCTCGTGCCGACCATCGCCCGCGCGCCGACAGCGGCCGCGCCGACCGCCATGTTCGCGACCGCGATCTCGCTCTCCGGCTGCATGGCCGTTACGCCCAGTTTCTTCCCATGCTTGGCCAGGAAGTGCAGGATCGTGCTCGCGGGAGTCATGGGGTATGCGAAGTAGACGTCCAGCCCGGCGGCGCAGGCCCCGAGGGCGATCGCCTCGTTGCCCGTGAGCATCGGGCGCTCCTCGTCCCCCTCCTCGAGCTCGAATCGTCCGCCGGCCTTCTCGGAAACCGCGTCGTACACGGCGTCCGCGAAGGCCTGGTTGGCCTCGAGGTCGCGCTTATACTCCCGCTCTATCAGCTCGGCGAGATCATCCCTCGACAGACCGATGCACGCCGCCAGCGCGGTCGGGCCCGCGAGGCCGAGCCTGAGCTCGGGGTTCGGGTACTCCTTCGCCGCCTCCTTCATGGCGACACCGATCGCATCGACGCCATCCGGGAGGTCGCCCTCCTCGACCTCGTCGGAGTTGTAGACGAGGACCGCGTCCTCGCGGACGTCCTCCCGGTGCGCGCGGACGCTGCGCGCGTCGAGCGCCACCAGGAGGTCGGCTCTCATGTAGTGGCTAAGGATCGGACGAAGCGACGTGCTCGTGGCGACGAAGTTGTGGCCGCCGCGGATGAGGCTCTGGTAGTCGTCCATCTGGAACACGTACCGCTTCATCGAGGCGAAGAGGTTCGAGGCCACCGAGCCCGCCTTCTTGACGCCGGCGCCCGCCCTTCCTCCCACAATGAAGCTGAATGTGTCTCTCTCGCTCATGGCGTCTCCCGGTTGATCAACAGCAATCCACCGACCGTGCACGCGCTATCCACAGCTTGTGCAGACAACCGTCCACCATCACGTACACTATGTTTGACGGAAGTCGCGCCTCACGGTCGCGGAGATTCGTCCGGCAGCGCGAGTGCCGCCGCTATGTCTGCCAGCGTAATGAGATCCAGAGCGTTGTGGTGGAGCACCGACAGCATGTCGGCGGGATCGCCCGTCCTCACGAAGTGATGATAAGCTGCCGGGATCTCCTCACCGGGGATGTCCCCCGACCTGCGTCTGCCGCAGACCTGCCACTCGAGCGTCTGGAGCCTGCAGTCTGGCAGCACTCCCCTCCACCGCCGGCGCGACGGGTGCAGAAGGTCGACGTGGCGCGGCTCCACGGGGGACTGCATGCCGTGGAATCCGAGCCTGTCGCGGAGGACCGGCATGTCGAACGACTTGCCGTTGAACGAGACCAGCATCTCGGCGGATCCCAGCATCCCGGTCCACTCGCCAAGCAGCGCGTTCTCCTCGCGGTAGTCGCGCGCGAACACCTGCCTGAGGACCACTCCCTCGTCGGACACGGACATGACGCCCAGCAGGAAGACCATCGCGCTGCCGAGCCCCGTCGTCTCGGTATCGATGAAGAGCGCTCCTTCCGGCCGCGCGAGCAGCGTCCTGAGACCGTCATCCAGGTCTTCGCGGTTCTCGATCGCCCGGCGCGCCCTCCGGGTCCGTTCCGTAAGCCGCGACAGAGCGTCGCCTGACATGAGATCCATTGCGTCCCGCTCGATCACGAGCACATGGTCTCGCGCGATGACGCCCTCGAGGTCGTCGAGCGCGTCGATCCGGCGAGCCCTGCGCTTCCGGGCCGGCCGCGCGAGCCGCTCCAGCCTCTGCAGTCGGTCTTTCAGCTCGTCGCTCTCAGGTAACATCGGCGCTCCGCTCTCAGCCCGGCTCGACCACAGTCACGATCTGGTCGGGATCTACATCCTCCAGAACGACCTTCTGGCCGCGAGGGAACCTCACTTCCACGGACACGGGATCGTCCCGACCGCCGAGTCCGAAGTGCGCGATCATCGACGGCTGGCTCGTCGTGCCCTTGCCGCCGGATATCTCGCGGATCTGTGTTCTGCCTCCGGACCTGACCGTCACTCTCGCGCCGATGCAGGTCGCGTTGGAGAGCGACCCCTGGCAGCGCACCTCGAGCCAGTGCCGCGACCCGCCCTGACGCTCGGTTACGGTCCCCTCGTTACGCAGCAGGCGGAGCCCGGATGCGCTCCCGGCGGCCATGTCGAGGTCCCCGTCTCGGTCGTAGTCGCACATCGCCGCGCCCCACCCGTTGAACGTCCTCGCTCCGGCGAGCCACGTTACGTCCCGGAAATCCCCGGTCCCGTCGTTCACGTACAGGAAGGACGCGCAGTCCGGGTAGATCGAGGTAATGAAGAGATCGAGGTCCCCGTCGTTGTCCACGTCGCCCCAGGAGGGGTCCGAGTGGGTCTCGGCGTACTTGATGCCGGAGTCGGCCCTCCGCTCGCGGAACGCATCCTCGTCGGGGAAGGCCCCGTCGGAGCGGAACATATTCCTGTAGAGCATGCTCTTGTCCGAGACCTCTATGTAGCGCGGGTGCGCCAGATTGGCGCAGACGAGGTCGAGATCGCCGTCGTTGTCGTAGTCGCCCCATGCGGAACCGATCGTGTGGCCCCACCATCCGTCAGTCTCCCGCCCGGAGACGCCGAGAACCGGCGCCACGTTCGAGAAACGCTCTCCGCCCTCGTTCCGCCAGAGCAGATTCTCCTGAAGCCTGTAGTTGGAGACATAGATGTCGAGGTCGCCGTCGTTGTCGCAGTCTCCCCAGTTGACGCCTCGCCCGGAGAGGTGCTCTCCGAACGGCGGTACGATGCCCATCTCAGTCGTGACGTCTTCGAACGTCCCGTGTTTTTCGTTTCTGTAGAGGATGTCCGGATAGCCTGCGCCGTACTCCGTAAAGGTGTCGCTGCGGGGCCTCTCGTAGCTGGCCAGGTAGAGATCGACCCAGCCGTCGCCGTCGATGTCCCCCCAGGCCGCGCCCTCGGTCGTGTAGTGGTCGGTCACGTTCCCCGCCCGCTCCGTGACGTCGGTGAAGGTCCCGTCGCCGTCGTTCCTCCACAGCCTGTCGGTCCTGTCTCCTGACGTAGCGCCCGAGGTCGCGTAGAAGTCCAGGTCCCCGTCGTTGTCCACGTCGGCCCACACGCCTCCGTTGGCGCCGGTCCCCCCGATGCCCGCCGCCTCCGTCACGTCCTCGAAAGTCCCGTCGCCGCCGTTCCTCATGAGGACTCTCCCGGAGAGCAGGAGGTCCTCGTACCCGTCCCCGTCGAAGTCGCCCCAAGCGACCCTCGACTCCCGGCGGCCGCCGAGCCCTGCCTCGTCGGTAACGTCGGCGAAGACCGGCCCCCCGTACTCCGCGCGCTCGCGCGCGAACTCCATGAGAGCGACGCCGCCCGCCCGCGCCGCGAACTCGGCTTCGTACAGGGCCCTGAGGACGGTGTCAGCCCTCGCCGGCCAGCGGTTCTGCCTGCCGCCGAGCGAGACCGACCGCAGGTAAGCATCGAGCGCCTCTTCGTGCCGGCCCAGACACTCCAGCCCGCGACCCTCGACGTAGTGCCACGCGGCACCGGTCTCCTCCTCCTCCGGGCCCGTATCCAGCAGCGCCAGCCCGTCTTCCGCGGCCTCCATCGCCGAGACGCAGTCCCGCGTCAGAAGGAGTGCCCTCGCCAGCGTCAGGTAGTAGGCGGGCACATCCTTATCGCGTTCGGCGGTAACCGACAGCTCGATCGCCCTGCGCGCCAGCCCCGCCGCCTCATCCGGCGCCCTCTCGCTCTCGACCATCGCGGCCGCGGCGACGCCCAGCACCTCGGGGTCGTCCGCATGCTCCGCGGCCCACTTCCTCGCGGCGGCCAGCACGTCATCGTGCCGGCCGAGTCGGCGAAGGCTAACGAGCTTCAGTCGGAAGGCGCGTGGCCGCCACTTCGTCGTCGGATAGTCCTCGAGGAACTCGTCCGCCATCGTAAGGCGCGTGTCGTCGTCACGCTCGACCCCTATCCAGTCGAGGTCTTCCTTTATGAGCTCGCTCGCGAACTCGCTGTCAGGATAGAGCTCCTTGAGGCGGGTCGCCTCCTCTTCCGCCTCTTGCTCAAGCCCGAGAACGTAATGCGCCCTCACGTACGCCATGAGGTTGAAGAGCGAATCCGGAGCCGCCGAGAGCAGCGACTCTGCCTCGGACATGATCGCCTCCGCCACCTCATCCGCCGCCGGCTTGCGCTGAGCTGCGCCCCTCTTACCCTCCCCGGCAGCGTCTTCGCCGGCGGGCTCGTCCTTCACCGCCGCCCCATCATCTCCCGCAGCCTCGAATGCCGACCTCCACGCCCCTACGACCACCTCAACGTTCCGGGGCTCGAGCTTGCGCGCCTCCTCGTACCAGGCGCGCGCCGACTCGAACCGATGCGCTCTCTCGTATATGTCCGCCTTCTCGAGAGGCAGCCGCACGTCGTCCGGGGCCCTCTCCATGGCGGAGTCGAGGATCGCGTGCGCCGACTCGTAGTCGCGCAGCTGCGCCTCGTCCCGTGCGCGCTCGATTGCCCTCCCGACGTACTCGCACTTCGTCGAACACGAGGCCAGCGCCAGAACGCAAGCGAGCCCGGCAACTGTCAGGACAGTTCGGCTCATCCTGCAACCTCCCTCTGAATATCGTGATGTCACGCGTCGCCGGCCGCCGGGCGATAGTCGTGTCACGCGCCGCCGACCGCCGGGCGGACGCCCAGTCCGTCGCCCTCCGGCAGGACGATGCGCCCCCTGTCGATCCTCATCCCATCGAAGGGATCGTTCGAGAGCAGAAACCCCCCGTCGAGGTCGGCGTAGTCCATGAGCGGAGCGATGTGAGCCGACGCGGTCAGGGCGAGCGAGCTTTCCATCATGCAGCCGATCATCGTTCCCAGGCCGCGTTCGCGCGCCAGAGTAGCCATTCGGACCGCGTCGAGCAGCCCCCCGCATTTCATGAGCTTGATCACAATCCCGTCGACCGCGTCGGCCACGCGCGGCAAATGGGCGCTTGTGGGGCAGCTCTCGTCGGCGTAGACGGGCACGTCCGCGCTCTCCGTGACTCTCCGCAGTCCGTCTATGTCGTCCGCGGCGACCGGCTGCTCCACCAGCTCGACGCCGATCTCCGCCAACGCGGCAACCTTCTCGATCGCCTCGTCGGGCCCCCACGCGCAGTTCGCGTCGACCGTGACAGACGCGCCGGTCGCCTCCTTTATGCGCTCGACGATCGAGAGGTCGATCTTCGAGTCCAGCTTGATCTTGAGAAGCGGGAAGCCCTCGACCTCCCTCGCCTTCTCGAGCATGACCTTGGGGCTGTCGAGCCCGATGCTGATCGTGCTGTGCGGCATGTCAGAGGGATCGAGATCGAAGTGCCTGTAGAGCGGCATGTGGTAGCGCCTGCCCATCATGTCGTGTGCGGCGATCTCGAGTGACGCCCTCGCGGCGGGGTCCTCGGTCCCGCCGCGGGAGGTCAGAATCGCCATCAGCTCCGACTCGTGTGCCGCGTGCTCGACGCCGGGCCGCATTCTCTCGAGGTAGGCGACGACGCTCTCGGTATCCTCGCCGTAGAACCGCGACGGGGCCGCCTCGCCCATTCCGGTGAGCGAGCCGTCCGAGATCGTGACGATCACGCTCTCGCTCGACGCGCTGGTGTTACGGGCGGTCCTGAAAACGAAACGTGGAACGAGCTCCACGATCTCGTAGGAAAGCTCCATGGCGGGCCTACCTCAGGAAGGGATTGGTCTCGCGCTCTCTCCCGATCGTCGTGACCGGACCGTGACCCGGGAGCACGACCGTCTCGTCGGGCAGACTGAGGAGCTTCTCCCCGATCGAGTCGATCAGCACCTGATAGGCGACCGTGCTCTCCTCGCTCGAGCATGGCAGGTCGGATCTTCCGATCGATCCCGCGAAGAGCGTGTCGCCCGTAAGGACGAACCCGTCGCCCAGAAACGCCACCCCACCCGTGCTGTGACCGGGCGTGTGCAGCACCCTGAGCGAGGCTTCCCCCAGGTCGATCGTGTCGTCCTCACGCACGAGCCTGTCGGCCGGCGACACGCGCACCGAGAACCCGAAGAGAACCGAGCTGTTGCGCTCCGGGTCGGTCAGCTTGAGCCCGTCCAGCTCGTGGATCACGACGTCGCCGCCGACCTCGCGCTTGAGGTAGTCGTTCCCCCACATGTGGTCCGGATGCCCGTGGGTGTTGAGGATGTACCTGACGTCGGCTCTCATACGGCCTATCTCGTCGACGATCCCCTTGAGCTCCTCCGGATCTCCGGTTCCGGGATCGACCACGGCGGCGGCCCGCGTCTCGCTGTCGGCGATGATGTAGCAGTTGGCCGCCGCGAACCCGACCTCCGACGAGCGGGCGTCGACGTTCTCTCCAAGGTCGTGATCTCTCCATCGCATCGCGTTCTCCCGGGCACGGTTCAGGGAATGCGCGCCTCCGCCTCATCGGGTCATACTAACACAGCTTCTCTGGATTCCCGGAGTCTGACGCGGGCATGAATGGCGAGTCAGGCGCGGGCCGGGCGGGCGTGGCGCCGCCTCGAGAGCGCGCTCAGGTGCGGCCCTGGGTACCTCCGTCCAGCATCTCCAGCAGAAGCAGCCGCGCCGACTCCTTGTCGGGAATCGGCCAGGCGCCCATGGCGTCCGGGTCCTGCTGGACCGGAGGCCGCAGAACGGGAAGGCCGACGCACGAGGGGCAGCCGTCCTCGCAGTCGCACGCCGAGACGAGGTCGAGGCAGCCCCGCATGAGCTCGCCTATCTTCCTGTAGCCCGCCTCGACGAACCCCAGACCGCCCTCGAACCTGTCGTAGAGAAACATCGTGGGGCTCCCCAGGTTGCTGCTCTCGACGATCCCGCCGATGTCGCGCCGGTCGCACATGGAGAAGAGCGGCAGGACCGATATCGCCATGTTGCGGATGCCGACCAGTCCTTCCACAGGGTTTCTGCCCCTGGACCTGAGCGCGTTCATCGCCTCCTTCGAAGGGACGAGCCAGAGCGCCTTCGTCTCCAGATGGAACGGCGGCAGGTCGAGGTTCGACCATCCGATCGAATCGAGCTGGTAGAATTTGATCTTCTTGAAGGCGGACGTCATCCACGTCACTGTCGCGTCGCCGAAGAAGACGCTCTGCCCGCTCCACTCCTTGGACTCGCTCGCCTCGCCGACGCGAATGGCGGACTCCAGCACGGGCTGGGTGTAGTAGTCGACCTCCTGCTTCTCCACGTAGGCGATCTTTTGCTCCAGGTCGAGATCGCGGACGAAATACGTCTCGCCCTCGTGCAGGTAGACCGCCTCCGGGTAGACCAGCTCGAGCGCCGACACGCCGTCGACCACGCCTATGACCGAGTTTTCCTCCTTCGCGTCGACGATCGCGTACGTGTCGTCCGAGATCGTGCGCAGATTGACGCTTCTCGCCGGAAACTCCGTCGAAGACCAGTAGCGCCTCCCGTCCAGCTCGTTCAGATCGCGAAGCTCCTCCAGCAGGTTGACGATCGGCTCGGTCAGCTCGCCGAAGAGGTCCTCGTCCATCTCGGTCAGAGGAAGCTCGAACGCGGCGCAGCGCAGGTGCTTGGCCAGAATGTACTTGTTCTCCGGATCGATGACCGCGTTCTCGGGCGACTGCCGGAAGAAGTACTCGCCGTTTCGCATGAGGTACTGGTCGATCGGGTCGTTGTAGCCGACGAGCACCGCGAGCGACTCGTCGGACGCGCGCCCCGCCCGTCCCGCCTGCTGCCACGCGCTCGCGATCGTGCCCGGGAAGCCCACAATGACCGCGGCGTCCAGGCTCCCGACGTCTATCCCCAGCTCGAGGGCGTTCGTGCTCGCCACGCCCATGAGCTCCCCGGAAAAGAGCTGGCGCTCTATCTCGCGCCGCTCCTCGGGCAGGTATCCGCCCCTGTAGGGCCTGATCTTGCGCGCGTATTCGGGTTTCAGTCGCTCGAGCGTGTCCTTCGCGTACTTGTAGATGAGCTCAGCGACGACGCGGGCCCGACCGAAGGCGATCGTCTGGAAGCCCTCGGACATGAGCTTCGCCATGAGCCAGTGTCCCTCGACGTTCGAGCTTCTGCGCTCCATCTTCGTATCGTCGAGGTAGGGAGGGTTCCAGAGAACAAAGTGCTTTCTGCCCCTCGGGCTTCCGTCCTCGTCGACGACGTCGAACTCCTCGCCGACCAGGCGCTCGGCGAGCTCGCGGGGGTTCGCGATCGTGGCGCTCGAGCAGATGAACTGCGGGTCCGAGCCGTAGTGCTCGCAGACCCTGCGGAGCCTCCGTAGCACGTTGGCGACGTTCGAGCCGAAGATCCCCCGGTATGTGTGGATCTCGTCGACGACGACGTATCGGAGGTCCTTGAGGAACCGGTTCCACTTAGCGTGATAGGGCAGGATCC
>WJLY01000020.1 GCA_014728245.1 Candidatus Effluviviaceae Genus IV sp. | reverse complement strand
GATCTACACGAACGTAGACCGCGAGTACCTCAAGGAGATACACCGGAGTTTCCATCCCAGGGGATGAAGATGGCGCCGCGGAACATGCTGAATCTCATCGAGAATCTGCTCGGGGAGGAGGCCGTCGAACTGCTCCGCCGACTGGGCGAGATCGGCGTCGGCTGCGGAGCGCCGCCCTGCGTGGTGGGCGGCGTGGTGCGCGATGCGCTAATCGGAATAGCCAACCAGGACCTCGACATCGTCGTCGAGGGAGACGGCGAGACGTTCGCGGCGCGGGCGGCGGACGAGCTTGGCGGAAGCGTCAAGGCGCACACGAGATTCGGGACCGCCATAGTCGTGCTGCCCGACGGGCGGAAGATCGACGTGGCCAGCGCACGGAGCGAGAGCTACGAGCGGCCGGGGGCGCTCCCGCGCGTCGAACCCGGAAGCGTGGAGCAGGACCTTCTTCGCCGCGACTTCACGATCAACTCGATGGCGGTGCGCGTCGATCCCCAGCGGTTCGGGCAGCTACTGGACCTGTACGGGGGCCGGAAGGACCTCGAGGACGGCGTGCTCCGGGTTCTGACTGACAGGAGCTTCGTCGACGATCCGACGAGGATCCTGCGGGGCGTCCGGTTCTCGGCCAGGTTCGGCTTCCGCTTCGAGAAGCGGACCGAACGGCTTCTGCGGGAGGCTGTCCGCAATGACACGCTCGCGACCGTCAGCGGCGAACGCATCATGAACGAGATCGTCCTCATCCTGCAGGAGAGAGAGCCGTGGCCACCGGTCGCGCGGATGATCGACTGGGAGATACTGACGTCGATAGAGAGAAGCTGGCGCGGGGGACCGGAGCTCGAGGCGACCTTCACCGGACTCGCGACCCTGCTCCGGGAGGAGCCGCTCGCCGACGCCGTGCCCGAGGAGGAGAGGTGGAGCGTCTTCCTCCTGGCCATGATCGAGCCGCTCTCGCCGGACGAGCGCCAGGCTGTGCTGCAGAGGCTGCGCGCCGGAAGAACCCTGAGGCGGCTCGCGAGTGGGCTCGCGCGAGCCGAGTCGCCCGCAACGCGCGAGGTCCTCTCGGCCGGGTCATCGAGCCCGAGCGAGGTCTACGGTACGCTGGAGGGGGTGCCCCCCGAGGCTCTGGCGCTAAGGCTCGCCCTCTCGGGCGAAACGCGGGAAGCAACGCGAATCAGGCTCTACCTCTCGGAGCTTCGCCACGTGCGGCCGGCGCTCGACGGCACCGACCTCGCCGAGCTGGGCGTGGGAGAGGGACGCGAAGTGGGGCTCCTCCTGAGGAAGCTCCTCGAGGCGAGGCTCGACGGAACGGTGACGAACGACGAAGAGGAACGCGCGCTGGCGGAGCGGCTCTCCAACAATCTTGACGCAGGGAACAAGATTTGATAGCGTCACGCTCCCCGCGGCGCTGCGGCCCGGGGAGCGTTACAGCCGCGCGCGAGGCGCGCGGTCCCGGCCGAAAGCGGAGGTGCAGGTGGCTCCGAAGGAATACGTCGGCTCGGCGCCGGTTCAGGAGGAGCGCGACAGCACGGCTCCGATCCAGGAGGAAGACGAGCTGGTCCTCGTAAGGCGACCTGTCTACAACGTCAGGCTCGCGGCCTTCGAGGGCCCGCTCGACCTTCTCCTTCATCTCATCCGCGAGAACGAGATCGACATATACGACATCCCGATCGCCGAGATCACCCGGCAGTATCTCGAGTATCTCGATCTGATGGAGTCGCTCGACCTGACGCTCGCGGGTGAATTCATGGAGATGGCCGCGACGCTCATCCGCATCAAGGTGCAGATGCTTCTTCCGGCGCACGTCGAAGAGGGCGAGGAGGAAGAGGATCCGAGGGAACAGCTCGTACGGAAGCTCATCGAGTACAAGAAGTTCAAGGAGGCGGCGCAGAACCTGTCCCTGCACGAGAAAGAACGCAGGGACTACTTCCCTCACGGCGTCGACCCGCGTGACTACCGCGCGGTCGATGAGGAGTTCGAGACCGAGGAGGTCCTGCGCGACGTCACGCTCTTCGATCTGGTGGACTGCCTGAGAGACGTCCTGTCGAGGGTGCCTCCCAGGATCGAGACTCACGCGGTCGACCTGGAGACGACGACGATCGAGGAACAGACCGAGCGGATCAAGGCGCTCCTGAGAGAGAAGAGGAGCGTCGTCTTCGCGTCGCTCTTCGAGCACACGAGAAGCCGTGCTGAGATCGTCACGGCCTTCATCGCGCTTCTGGAACTCGTCCGCGTGGGACTCGTGGCAGCCGTGCAGCAGAGGGTCTTCGGCGAGATCCTGATCGAGCTCAGGGAAGGAGAGGGGCATTGAGCGCTCCGGAACTCAAGAAAAAGGTCGAGGCGCTTCTCTTCGCGGCCGACACGGCGGTCGACGCGGGCAAGCTCGCGGACGTCCTTTCGGGGACCTCGCGCGGGGACATCCGGGAGGCGGTCCGCGAGCTCAACGAGGACTACGAGCGCGAGAGCCGATCGTTCGCGATCGAGGAAGTGGCTGGGGGCTGGCAGTTCTACTGCAAACCCGAGTATTCGAAATGGGTGCGGGAGCTGCACAAGGGCCGCATGTCGGCGCGTCTCTCTCAGGCCGCTCTCGAGACGCTCGCCATCGTCGCATACAAGCAGCCGATCGTGCGGGCCGAGATAGAGATCGTCCGCGGAGTCGACGCGAGCGGCGTGCTGGCGACGCTCCTCAAGCGGGACCTGGTAAGGATAGTGGGGAGGGCCCCCGGAATGGGCCGCGCCCTCATGTACGGGACGACGAAGGAGTTCTTGCGCTACTTCGGACTCAACTCGGTCACCGACCTGCCTCGCCTGGAAGAGTTCGCGGAGGTGCTCGGCCTCAAGCCCGAGGAACTCGAGCTGACGATCGAGGGCGCGGAGTCGCTTTCCGCCATCGCGGACAGAGAGGCCGCGACCGCGTCGGACGAGGACGGCGAGACGACGGAGACCGAGACGCCGAACACGCCGGCCGACGGCGCGGGAGCGGACGAGGAAACGGAGTCGGGCGACACCCCCGCCCGCGAGCCGCGCGCGGAGGAAGAGCCGGGAGAGAGTTCGGAGCGGGACGAGCCGGCCGACGGGGAAACGCGACCAGACGAGCCCGTCGAGGCGATGGCGACGCGTCTGCGCCCTGACTCGGCCGGCGCGGCCGAGGAAGCGGGCGCCGAGGCCCCGTCGGAGGACGGCGATACGATCAGGCGGGTCTCCGTGAACGAGCCGCCTCCTCCCGGCGATCCCCACGGCCTCAGCGACTCCGACCTCGCCCAGGCGCTCGATGAGGATTAACCGCTACCTGGCACGCGCGGGAGTCGCCTCCCGCCGGGCCTCCGAGCGGCTGGTGCTCGAGAGGCGGGTCTCCGTCAACGGGCGGACCGTCGAGGACCTGTCGACGCGGGTCGGAGAAGGCGACCTGGTCGAGGTGGACGGAGAGGCGGTCTCGCTTCCAGAGTCTCACACGTACATCCTGCTCAACAAGCCGCCCAACTACGTCGTCACGCTCTCCGACCCGCAGGGGAGACCCACGGTCGCAGACCTCATAGATGGTCTCGAGGGCGGGGTCGTGCCGGTCGGCCGGCTCGACGCGCCGACCGAGGGCCTGCTCATACTGACGAACGATGGCCAGGTCGCCCACCGCATCGCCCATCCCTCGTTCGAGATAGACAAGGTCTACGAGGTGCTCGCGAGGGGCATCCTGGACGAGAACGACGTCTCCAGGCTGGAGGACGGAGTCGAGCTGGACGGCAGGATGACCGCTCCCGCGCGCGTCGAGGTCCTCTCGCGGGAGCGCCATGCGACAAAGGCCCTCGTGACGATACACGAGGGCCGCAAGCGCCAGATACGAAGGATGTTCGAAACGGTCGGACACCCGGTGAGGAGGCTCAGACGGCTGCGCATCGGCCCCATTGAGCTCGGCGACCTGCGGCTCGGGCAGTGGAGGCCGATGGCCGAAGGGGAAGTCAGAGCCCTGCGCGACGCGCTCGGTCTGTCGCACCGTTGACCGCGGCCGCGCCGCCGTGGCGTATGCGCACCCGCCGCGGGAGCCGTGCCACGAAATGGCTTGCCCGCGGGGACTTACCACGCTATACTTGTTCGTTCGGAGCTCTTATCGACCCTCTGGACTGACCTCAAGAACCTCCCTTGACGCGCAAAGAGGGTGACAGGACTGATAATAGCGATCGACGGACCGGCGGCTTCAGGCAAGAGCACTACGGCGAGACTCGTGGCCGACCGGTTGGCCTATACGTATATAG
>WJLY01000167.1 GCA_014728245.1 Candidatus Effluviviaceae Genus IV sp. | reverse complement strand
GAGCGCCACCCGCCCTCCGGCCACCAGATCGGCCTTGTTCAGGAGCGGGATCACCCGCGCTCCCGGCGGGACCGACTTCCGGCCTCCGTCCTGCGAGCCCAGAATCGTTCCCACGAGCGACGGCGTCAGCCGATCGGCCGACCTGAGGCCACGCCAGGCCGGCGCCGAGTGCATGAGCCCGGCCCGGTGCAGAGTGGATCTATCCGGCGGACGGCCGAGCGCGTCCAGCCCGGCGACCGGAACGACCAGCGTCGCGTCGGGAGGCATCGCGGGCTCGTGTTCCGCGGGGAGCTTGATCGGCCTCTGTCGGGCCCCGTCGGCCTCAACGATCGCGGTGTCTGCTCCGCACTCGCTCAGGACCCCGGCGATCCCCTCTGCGGTGAGGCCTTCGTACTTCCCCGTGGGGCCGGTCCCGGCCGCGAGGAAGGCCCGTCCGCTCGATCCTACCGCCCGCGCCAGCGACCGGCGCCAGCCGGGCCGGTCGGCGAGGACGGTGTCGAGAGTGTCTGGCATCGAGCTCCCGACCTTGGTAGTGGTCGTGACGACGACCCTCCAGCCCGCTTCCGACAGCTCGTTCGCCAGACACAGGACGGCGGAGGTCTTGCCTCCCCCGCCCACAAAAGCCACGATGTCTCCGCGCCGGAGCGATAGAGCCTCGCAGAGCTTCTCCATCCTTACGAACCCGATCGCGGCGCCTCCCGGCGGGACTCCCGCTTGCTCTGCGTCAGTCCCGGCCCTCGAGTGAAATCGGCGTGTCGCCGGGCGTTCTCACGTCTTCCCAGAAGAGCACACGGTTCTTCCCGCGCCCCTTGGCTTCGTAGAGCGCGATCCTGTCTGCCTTGTCCATGAGGTCCGCCCGCGACTTGGCGTCGAGCGGGTAGAGGGCGCCGCCTATGCTCACCGTGACGTCGCAGGTCGGCCGGTCTCTGAGGCCCGTTACGAAGCTGTGCGCGGAGATGGTGGTGCGCATTCGCTCCGCGACCGCGCGGGCCGTCTTCCTCTCGACGTTCGGGAGTATGACGCCGAACTCCTCTCCTCCGATTCTCGCCACGATGTCCAGTTGTCGGGCGTTCTCGCTCAGGATTCGTCCCACCTGCCTGAGGACGCTGTCGCCCGCGGCGTGGCCCATGGTGTCGTTGATCAGCTTGAAGTCGTCGAGGTCCGCCACCAGGAGAGCCATCGCGTTGCCCGTGCGGCGGCAACGTTCCACCTCGCGGGCGAGCTGCTCGTCGAAATACCGCCGGTTGTGAATCTGGCTCGTCTGATCGACGAAGATCAGTTCCTCTATTTCCAGTCGGCGCTTGATCAGGCCGCCCATGAACTCGGCCACGAAGTCGACCATGGCGATGTCGTCCGAGGTGAAAGCGTGCGGACGTTCGGACCAGACCTGGAGCGTTCCGTAGACGTACGCCTCCGCGCGCAACGCGGATACGACGAGCGAGCCGCGCGCGTCACGCGGGAGTGTGCGCGAGTAGGGATTGCGCTCGGACATGTCCGGTATCGATGCGACCTCGCCCGTCTCTTCGACGCGGGCACGGAGTTCCCTGGGAGCGATCGTCTCGTCTTCCGTCCAGCGGAAGACCTCTTCCAGCTCCGACAGACGCCCCGCCGGCGAATCGGAGAGTCCCGACGACATGAACACGGCGGCTCTGTCGGAGCCCACGTTGTCGATCAGGAGGTCGTACAGATAGCTCATGGCGCTGGAGAGGTCGATGCGTCTGCTCGAAGCGGCCACGGCCTCCAGAATCGATCTCGGGAGAAGCGGTCTGGCCGACAGCGCCCGCACGTCGGTCTCCGGCCTTCCGGAGGCTGTCTGTACCCCGCTCTTCGCGCCGGCGTCGGCCGCGTTCTCGGAGGCTTCTCCCGTTGCTCCTTCGCGTCCCGAGGGCTCCCCCGCGCTCCGGGGCAACGTTACGCTGATCGTATCAAGAGTCGCGAGGTTCCTGTAGGTGACGCGAAATGCGCCGTCTGTGCTGCTTTCGCCCATCCTGCGAAGGTAGCCCTGTTCGCAGAGCGTCTCCAGGAGGTTCCGGGCGCCCCTCAGCCGCGCCTCGTCGTCGTCGGTCGCAAGCAGTCGCAGGTACTCCTCGCGGCTGTCCCGGTCGAGCCCCTCGATCGGTATCAGGCGTTGCAAGAGCTCTTTCGAGCTTACTCTGGCTCTGCGTTTTGTCGTCTTCTTCTGCATGATGATTCGCACTGTCACGAAAGCCGGGCGGGCACGCTTCTTTCAACACCAATCATACTCAATCGTCAAGAAACAGTCAATCTCGCCGGGCCCCGCCGGCGGGATTCGGACTTGCATTCGATCCCTCGCGAGGATATCCTACGCGACCATGAATCGTGCGCTGCTAATAGGACTTCCTCTTCTCTTCCTTTCCGCGCTGCTTGCCGGGTGCGCGGGCTCCGGCGTCGGTCTGGGCGACGCGGCGCCGTCCTCGGCCCATTCGGGCGGCGGGGACGCGGCCGCTTCCGACTCGCTGAGCTACGCCGAGTCCCAGTACCGCGAGGCGCTGGGGCACTACGTATGCGACGAGTGGGACGAGGCGATCCCGCTGCTCCGGCGCGCCCTGATGACGCTCGAAAACGCGCGGCCGCGGTCGGTCGAGCTCCGCAGAGCCAAAGACTCCCTGCGATCGAGGATCCGCCACTTCCTAATGGCGGCGCCGCAG
>WJLY01000166.1 GCA_014728245.1 Candidatus Effluviviaceae Genus IV sp. | reverse complement strand
GCTTCGGGCCCCCGCTCCTCCTGTCGTCCCGTGGCGTCCGCGGCTCCGGGCTGCTCCCGCTCCTGCCCCGAGCGGACGTCACCGGCGACGGTCCTGCCATCTTCTCGCCTCGCCTCTCTCTCGACGACTCGAGGCTCACCGCCCTCCGTCGCCGCGCGGTCTTCCCACCAGCCGCCGCCGGGTCCGATGGTGAACCAGAATCCGGCGACGACGAGAGCCGCCACCAGCGCGGTTGCGATGCCCGCTCGCGACCTGCGCCGGACCGGGTGCGGGGGCGCGGCGGTCACGGGTTCGCGTTCCTCAGGGAGGAACGGAGACGGCTCCACCTGCCGTCGGGCTTCCGGCGTCGTCCGCCCGGGCGCCGGTGGTTCGGCTCGGACCGCCTCCTCCTCCGGCTCCTCGGGCGGCGTCTCCTCAGGCTCAGGCTGCCCGGTCCGCCTGGCTTCCTCCTGCGCTCCATAGCGGATCTCCCGGCCAGTTGCCGCCGCGCCGTGCCGCTCAGGCTCCGTCCGCTCCGTCCCGACAACGTGCACGCCGACGATCGCGGCTATTCCGGCCTCCCCCGCCGCCCGCGCCGTGTCGACGAGAACATCCGGGTCCTCTTCGGAGACCAGGACTACGTCGAGAGCTCCGCCTACGGAGGGGAGAAGGTGGTCGGGGAGCACGATGAAGGCTATATCAGGTCCGAGAGCTTCCACGAACGACCGTACGGCCGCCGGGTCCAGGGTCTTCTCGATCGACACAGGGAGCGATCCGGCCGTTACGACGCGCACGCCGCGGGCCAGAGTCCTCCTGGCCACCGACTCCGGCGAAACGCCGAAGCGCAGCGCGTCGACCAGGCCCTCGTCGCCGTCCTCCAAGAGCGGCTTGTCGATGCTCGGACTCTCCAGGCTACCGTCGACCAGAAGCGTCTCGTAACCTCGATCGCCGGCCCACGACGCGTACGCGGAAGCGACCGAGGCCGCCAGTCTGGGGTCCGAAGAGACGACTCCCAGTAGGGACCGGGGCGCGGGATCCGCCGCCGCCGCGACTGCCGCGACCCAGGACCCGTCCATGTCCTCAACGAGCGGCCTCACCACCGCCAGTTTCGGAAGCTCCCCGGTTGCCTGGAGCAGGACCAGGCCACCGAGTCTGCCGGACTCGACGGCCGCCGCGAGCTGGTCCGGAGGATTCCCCCGCCGCTGTGTGAGTTGTTCGCTCATTCTTCCTCGGTTGCGAGCGCGGCTACGAGCGCATCGAGCGCCGCCGCGTCGTCTTCCGGTGCTATCGTCCGGAGGTCCAGAACGACGCCCTCTTCAGTGGCCCTCGCGATCACCGGCGGCCGGACATCCCGAAGCCGGCGCGCGAGCGCGTCGGTAGACATCCGCTCGGACGAGACCGAAAGCCCCGCGCTGGCCACATCCCGTTCGGGCGCGGCTCCACCTCCCACGCGAGCTGTCGTCTCCACGACCTCCACCGAGCAGAGCCCGCCGCACCGATCTCTCAGGTGGCCTGCCAGCTCCGTGGCGCGCTCGACCAGCCGGCCGCGGCTCTCGACGAGCGCCCGTATCACCGGCACCTCATCTCTCTCGGCGTCTTCGAGGTAAGCCTCGAGTGTGGCCTCCAGAGCGGCGAGCGTCAGCTTGCCCGGCCTCATCGCCCGCATGAGAGGATTGGCCCTCATCCTCCCTACGGTCTCGACGCGGCCCAGAGCGATTCCCGCCTGCGGCCCCCCGAGCATCTTGTCCCCGCTCGCCGTCACCACGTCGGCACCGCCCGCGAGGCTGTCGGCGATCGACGCTTCGCCCTCGAGCCCGACGGACGCGGCGTCTGCCAGAAGCCCGCTCCCCAGATCGTGTATGAGCGGAAGACCCGCGCGCTCGCAGATGTCCGACAGATCCCGCAGCTCCACTCTCTGGACGAAGCCGGAGATGCTGTAGTTGCTCCAGTGCGCCGCCATGATCGCCGCGGTCGAGTTCCTTATGGCGTTTTCGTAGTCGCCGGGACGCGTCCGGTTCGTCGTGCCGACGGCCACCATTCGGGCGCCGCTTCTCTCGAAGACCTCGGGCAGCCTGAAAGACCCGCCTATCTCGATCAGCTCGCTGCGCGATACGACGACCTCACGACCCAGGGCGAGGGTATTGAGGGCCAGCAGCACCGCGGCGGCGTTGTTATTGACGACGAGCGCGTCTTCGGCGCCGGTCAGCTCCCGGAGGTAGTCGGTCACGACCTCTCCGCGGTGGCCCCTGTCGCCTTCCGCGAGGTCGTACTCGAGGGTGGAATAGCCGGCTGAGACCTCGGAGACTCGCTGAATCGCGCGTTCCGACAGCGGGGCGCGCCCCAGGTTCGTGTGGACGATCACCCCCGTGGCGTTCAGCACAGGCGAGAGCCTGCGACGCGACAACGCACGCATCTCGCCGAGCGCCAGAGCGCGGGCGCGGGCTCGAACGTCCTTGCTCGACGCGCTACCAGCGCGGCCATCGCTGAGAATCTCGTCGCGAACCGACTCGACGGCCGACCTGGCCGCCCGAACGAGGAGTCGCCTCGGCGTTCTCCGTCCCGCTGCGGTGGCGCCAAGCTCGGCCGCCAGCGAGTCTACCGACGGGATGTCCTTAAGGCGTTCGAGATCTCCCACAGGGCCTCTGGGTGTCGCTTCGCCTGATTGCGGTGATTCTCCAGATGAACGCGTCAGAATAGCCCGCCCCAGCCGTCAGGGTCAAGTCCTTTGCCCCGGTGAGCTTTGTGGCTAAGTGGATTCCCGTCGGGCGATTACGCGGTATCCGGCGACCCGCTGGCACGACGCTTGCACAAACCAGTAGCGGACCATTGCGTGTGTGAGCTGTCGCTGCCGAGAGTCGCCGGCCGCGCGGGGACGGAGGGCGGGCAGCACTGTCCGCCGACCAGGCGCTCCGTCCGTCGAGAGGAACACTGACAAGCCCCCGGGAGGAGAAGGGAGTATGAACGCGAAACTGCTAGTGTCTTTGACTGTCATGCTGACCGTCTTGCTCGTCGCGCCGACAGGTCTTCAGGCGTCGCCACCAGAGATCGAGGAGGCGGCGCGCGACCGCAGAGTACCAGGGCGGGCCCGGGACGACGGCAGAAGCCCGACGATCCTCTTTTTTGACGACATGGAGGGAGGAGAGAACGGCTGGCAGCACGTCGACCACACGGCGCAGCAGGGAACCAGATTCCACATCGACACCTACCAAGCCTTCGAAGGCGGCCATTCCTGGTGGTGCGGCGAGTTCAACGCGTCGTTCGCCGGCGGGGACGGATACGGCAACGACTGGGTCCAGATGCTCGAGCTGCCGGAGGTGGACATCTCGGGCGCGGTCTATCCCATCATCGAGTTCGCCTACAGGTGCGACACAGAGGAGTACTGCGATCTCGTGTACGTCCAGGCCGAGAGCGGGGGCGTCTACGTCGACCTCAACGAAGGGTGGGGCGGCGTCGAGCCCTGGAACTCGTTCTCCGGGTACGCCGTCGGCCCGTCGACATACGACGATCCGCTGAAGGTCAGATTCCGCTTCGAGTCGGACGCGGCGTTCTCCGACGAAGACGGCGGATACGACTCCGACGGCGGAGCGTTCCACGTCGACGACATCCGTGTATACGACTACTCGAGCGGAACGACGATCTTCCTCGACGACTGCGAGGGAGGAGGACTCTGCACACCCTCCATACCCACGCCCGTGGGGGACTACTGGCATCTCACTTCTCGCGAGTGCGCCGCCTACTCCGGCACGCAGTGCTGGTGGTGCGGCGACGACGCGGACACCTCGATGGTGCCGGGCAACGTCATCAACTCGCTGACCTCTCCGGAGATCGACATCTCGGGCTCGCTGGTCTGCACGCTGCGTTTTCTCATTCACGCGCAGGTGCCGACCGACGACGCCGACTTCTGGAAGGAGGAAGTCAGTACGGACGGAGGAGAGAACTGGTACACAGCGGGCATCTGGTGGGGCGATTTCGGAGGCTGCAATACGTGGGCGTCGCACGGCATAAGCGGCGTCGACGTCGGTCCCTATCTCCCGGGTAGCACGCTCATGTTCCGCATCACCATGCACACAACGTCGGACGGATGCGGACCGGGCGCGGCGGGAGGCGCCGGCGTGATGCTCGACGACGTGTGGGTCGAGGACTGGACAGGTTCCGCGGTCGAGCGCACCACGTGGGGACGGATCAAGGCGATGTACAGGACGTAGCAGAGCATTCGCCACGCGCGAGGACGGGCCGACCGGCACGCCGCCGGCCGGCCCGTTCGTTTGCTCATTGCTCGGCCGGCTAGAGGTAACGGGTGAGGATGTAGAGCGTCGTTATC
>WJLY01000019.1 GCA_014728245.1 Candidatus Effluviviaceae Genus IV sp. | reverse complement strand
GCCGGCCGCGCGCACGCGACGGCCCGCGGGCGCGCCGGATCACTCGGCGGCCGAGTGCGCCTCCTCGGCGGGGCGCGGCCGTCTCAGTACCGTCACCGCGTCGTTCAGGTACTTGCGGGCCACTCTCTGGACGTCTTCACGGTTCACCGCGCCGATCCTCTCGGCGTACCGATCGTTGAAATCGTAGCCGAGGCCGTAGAGCTCGGGGATGGCCGCGTCGGACGCCTGCGCCGCGTTCGTCTGTGCCGACGTACGATCCATCACGGTGCAGAGCTGCTTGGCGTGACTGAGTTCCTCGTCGGTCAGCGGCTCTTCCGCGATCTGCCGCATGTATCCCCTGATCGTGGTCAGGACCTCTTCCAGAGTCTCGTCGGACGTCGCGGCGTATATGCCGAAGTAGCCCGTGTCGAAGCCTGTGAAGTTGTAAGCGTGCACGACATAGACGAGCGAGTTACCGCGAAGATCGGTGTGCAGCCACCCTCCCGGATAGTAGACGCCCGATGTGACCGCGTCGAGGACGTCCATCGCGTACCTGTCCTCGGACGAGTAGGGCATTCCGCGGTAGCCCATGAAGACGACCGCCTGCGCGCGGTCGTGATAGCTCGTGAGGGTCTTTCCCTCGACGGCGGCGGGCTCGACGACGATGCCCGGTCCTCCGCCCTCGGCCTCCCGCCAGCCGCCGAGCGCGCTCTCGACCGATTCGAGCGCCTCCTGGTAGTCGACGTCCCCGAAGACCGTAACGACGGTGTTCTCGGGAACCATGAGTTCCGCGTGGTGCCTCTCGAGGTCTTCCCTCGAGATCTCCGCGACGCTCTCCCGGGTCCCCACCGGCGGCCTCCCGTAGGGGTGCGTCGGGAAGAGCCCCGTCAGCATCCGGTCGAGGGCGTCGGTCGTCCAGTTGTCGCCCCTGGCGACGATCGCCGCCTCGATGAGCGAGCGCCGCTTGTCTATCTCCGACTGGTCGAACTCGGGGTTCATGAGGATGTCGGCGAACAGGTCCAGGCCCTCCTCAAGGTCCTCCGCCAGCACGGTCATGCCGGACTGTATCCTCGTGTGATTGGCCTCGCAGTTGTACTCCGCGCCCATCTCATCGATCGCGAGCGCGATCTCTTCAGCGTCCCGGCTCCCGGTGCCCCGCGGCATCATCTCGGCCACGAAGTTCGCCAGGCCGCCGATCTCCTCGAATCGCGCCCCCGCGAGGCTGTAGCTCCCCACGTGGACGATCGGATTCGTGCTGTTCCTCTTGACGAGGACGGTGAGGCCGTTGTCGAGCACGTGCTTTTCTATCTCGCCCACCTCGGTCGCCTTTTCCTCGGCGGCGGCCGCGTGCTCCTCCTCGGTCTTCGTCGGCTCGAGAATCGCTATCCCGAGGTTGTCGTCGTAGAAGTACTTCCCGGCGACTTCGCGTATCTCGTCGGCCGTGGCCTCCTGGATGTGTGCCGTGTATAGCTCGTCGAAGTCCGGATTGCCCGCCGTGATCTCGGACCTGCCCAGGCTGGAAGCCAGACTCTCCAGGTCCTGCCGCGCGAACCAGAACCCGGCGGTCTTCTGCTTCTTCGCCTTCTCGATCTCCTCTTCCGTGACCCCTTCTTCAGCCAGGCTGTAGACCTCCTCGGTGACGGCGTCGATGGCGGCGTCGATGTTGGCCGGGTCGAGCTGCATCGACACGGCGAAGGTGCCGGCGTCGTACGCGGGCGTGTGCGACCAGGACGTTACGCTGTAGGCTAGCCCCAGCTCGTCGACCAGTTTCCTGTGGAGTCGCGAGCTCTCGCCCTCGGACAGGATGTGAGAGAAGACGTCGAGCGGGTAGAGGTCCGGGTGAGAAAGCCTGACCGTGTGCCATCCCATAAGCACGTAGGCCATGTCAAGGTCGCGCTCCTCGCGAAGGACCCTGCGGCCCAGCTGAGGAGGCTCGTCCGGCAGAGCCGGCATGTCGAGCGGCTTCCGCTCGAAGTCCTTGAACGCCTCGGCGATCTTCGACATCGCCGCGTCGGCGTCCAGATCTCCGACGGCCACGAACACCATGTTGTCCGGAACGTACATCTTCGAGTGATACTTGACGAGGTCGTCCCGGTCCATCTCGAGGAAGTTCTCCAGGTGCCCGATCACCGGGTACTGAACCGGGTGTTCCCTGAACATCACCTGCTTGAACAGATTGTAGATCCGCCGGTTGGGCTCATCGTATCCCATGTTGATCTCGCGGGTGATGATGCCGCGCTGTATGTCGACCTGCTTCTGGGGCAGGTTCACGTTCATCGCCTGATCCGCGAGAAGCTCGAGCGCCTTGTCGAAGTGCTCAGAGGACGTTTCGATGAAGTAGCAGGCGTGGTCGTTGGTCGTGTACGCGTTGTAGCCACCGCCGATCTCCTCGACCTCGCGCTCGAAGTCCTCGACCGTTCGATTGGTCGTCCCGTCGCTCATCATGTGCTCGAGGTAGTGGGTGATCCCGCAGCCGAGGTACTCCTCCTCATGTATGCTGCCGGACTTGACATAGAATCGCACGTTGACTACGGGAGAGGCGTGGTTCTCCCTGACGATGATGGTCATGCCGTTGGGCAGGACCTCTCTAACCGTCTCCGTGGCGCCGGCGCAGAACGTCACCAGAAGCATGAGCCCCAGTGCGAGCCAGTGCGCAGACCTTCCGAGCTTCATCCGAAACCTCCCTCGCGCGCCTCCTCCGCAGAGCGGGCGTGGCGCGTCCCGCGCCCGAGCCGTGCGGAGCGGCCAGGTAACTCCCAATTAGTCCAAGAGCCGCCGCGGGGGGCAAGCAGCCACTGCGGCGGCCCTTTACTGACTTGGACACTAGTATAAGCTCGCCGGTTGATGCGGTCAAGAAACGGCCGGCGCAGACAGCGCCCGGGGCCCCGGGCGCCCCTCGCGCGGTCCATCTTCTTCCGTTGCGGGGAAGCTGTAGTTCATCTTAGGATATACGGGATCGGTACATCCCGTTTAGGATGTACGGGATCGGTTCGTTCCCTGAATCCTACGCAGCCTGGGAGCATCTTTGAGACGTGAGACTCGAGTGGCGGTCGAGGCCGCGAAGAAGGCGGGCGCCAGGCAGCGCGAGTGCTTCGAGCGTCCGATGGATGTGGAGACGAAGAGCGGCCGGGAGCTTGTAACGGAGATCGACCGGGACTCCGAGCGCACAATACTGGCGGCGATCGAGGAGGCGTTCCCGGGCGATCCCGTGATCGCGGAGGAGAGCGCGCCGGGAGGCGCGCGCGAGAGCGGCCAGGCCGGCCGCGTTTGGATTGTGGACCCGCTCGACGGGACCAACAACTACGCCCACGGGTACCCGTTCTTCTCGATCGCCATCGCCGTGGAGGAGGAGGGGAGGCCGACCGCGGCAGTGGTCTACGACCCCCTGCGCGACGAGCTCTTCTCGGCCGAACGGGGCGGCGGAGCCTTCAAAAACGGCGACCGGATCGTCGTGTCGAAGACCAGGACGCTCTCCGAGTCGCTCGTCACCACCGGTTTCCCCTATGGAAGGACCGACGAGTCGGAGAACAACCTCGCGAACCTCAGCCGGTTCATTCTCACCGCTCGAGGCGTCAGGAGGGGAGGGTCGGCGGAGCTTGACCTCGTGTACGTGGCATGCGGCAGGCTCGACGGCTTCTGGGAGCTGGGTCTCAAGACCTGGGACGTCGCGGCGGGCGGACTCGTTGTCGGCGAGGCGGGAGGCCGAGTGACCAATTTCGGCGGCGACGGCTGGGACCATCGCCGCGGCGACATCGTCGCGAGCAACGGTCTGATCCACGATGAGATGATGGAGATCATAGAATGAGCCTGTTGCGACCGGCGCCCAGGGCCACTAGAATCTCTGCAACCGATCGGCCGGGATGGAGTTGAGTATGCGCGGTATCGGTCTCGCGTTCCTCTGTATGCTCGTCTTGTCGCTGGCGTCGCCCTCTCTCTCCGCCGCTGTGGAAACGCTCACGCTCGACGCCGCGGTCCAGATGGCGCTGGAGCGGAACCTCTCGCTCGAGGCCAGCCGCGAGAACTACGAGTCGGCGAAGTGGGGTCTGCGAGCCAGCCGCGCCGCGCTCCTTCCTTCGGTTTCGCTTTCCTCGACCGCGCGCCGCGTCGACCCCGAGACGTACGAGCGCGCGAACGCGTCGCTCGATTTCGCTGAGGAGTTCGGCGTGGAGGTCGAGCCCTTTCTTTACGAGACCACGTACGAGACCAGCTTCCGGGCGGACCTTCCCATCTGGAACGGCGGCAAACTGTGGGGCGCCGCGGGGGTGGCGGAGGGCGCCCGGGACGCAGCCCTTTCTTCGTACGAATCGGCCAGGCGCGGAATCGTGGTCGAGGCCAAGTCCGCCTACTTCGGGCTGCTTCGCGCGCTTGAGCTTCTGGGTGTCCAGGAGGAGGCCGTTCTGGCGGCGGAGCGTAACGCGGAGGCGGCGCGCAGAAGGCTCGAGGTGGGCATGGCGAACAGGGCGGAGCATCTTCGCTGGGAGTCGCAACTGGCCCGTGAGAGAGGCGCGCTCGTCGACGCGGAAGCGGGCGTGACGCTGGCGCGCACGAGGCTTCTCAACGTCCTCGGGCTTTCGCTCGATACCGAGGTCTCTCTCGACGGCGTGCCTGAGGGAATGCTGGAAGAGGCGAGGGCCCGCTACGAGGGCCTGCGGGGCGACGGGCCGCTGACGGAGGAGAGGGCGCTCGAGCTGCTGCGGGGAAGCCCCGATCTCGAGTCGCTGCGCGCATCCACCGACATAGGCCGGTCGCGGGTCACGATTGCGCGGGGCGCGTTCCTGCCCGCGCTGAACGCCTCGGGCAGCTACGGCTGGAAGGCCGACGATGACATCGAGCCGGACGACGAGACGGCCTGGTCCGTGACCCTCGCTCTCGAGTTGCCCGTCTTCACGAGCTTCAGGAACTTCTCCCAGTATCACGAGAGCAAGCGCGCGTACTTCGCGTCACTCCGGCGTGAGGAGGACGGGCGGCGCGCGATGGTGGCCGCCCTTCGCAGCGCCGACTCGACCGTAGGGTCATCGCTCAAGCGGCTCACGGCCGCCAGGGTCGAGGAGGAGCGCGCCGCGGAGCTCCTGAAGAACGTTCGGAACATGCATGCTCAAGGAATGGCGACCTACACGGAGCTCCTGGACGCGGAGGTTCTGTACGGAAGAAGCCGCGTCGGGACGGTGAACGCGCTCTTCGACTGCCTGCTCGCGCTCGCGGACGCGGAGCGGCTGTTGGGTCCGGAGCCGGACGCCCACGGCGCCGGCGGCTGATGACGGAGATGCCTATGAGGAGAATGCTGCTGCTTCTGACTCTCGCGGTCCTGGCCGGCTGTGGACCGGGAGGAGAGGGGGGCGATCAAGCGGAGGGGGGGCCGGCGGCAACGCCGGTCGAGGTGTACGTGGTGGAACCCGAAACCGCGACCCTGGAGGTCTCCGCTACGGGGACCGTTGCGGCCCGCTCCGACGTGGCGATAAGCGCGGAGACGGCGGGGAGGGTCCGGGAGCTACTGGTTACTGTCGGGGACAGGGTAGAGCGGGGCGAGGCGCTCGTGACGCTCGACGGTGAACTCGCCGAGCTGGCGCTCGACCGGGCCGAGGCGCAGCTGCTCATGGCCGAGGCCGACCTGAGCCGCGCCGAATCGAACCTGAGGCGCGTCTCCGAGCTCTGGGAGGAAGGCGATCTCTCGGACGCCGACTACGAGGCGGCCGAGGCGGCGGAGAAGGCCGCGCGCGGCTCCTACATGGCGGCCCTGGCGGGAAGGGCGACCGCCGCGAGGCAGCTTCGGAACACGAGGATCGAAAGCCCGATCGCGGGGCTGGTCGCCTTCGTGCACGTCGAGGAAGGCCAGCTCATCGCCGCCGGCACGCCGGTCGCGCACGTTGTGAACGACGATACCGTAGAGGTGGACGTCGGGCTCAACGAGGACCAGATGATCGACGTGTCGGCCGGAGGACGGTCAGCGGTACGGGTCCGGGCCTATCCCGGCGACGAATTCGAGGGCGGGGTGGAGTACGTGGGCCCCAAGGCCGACGAGCGGACGAGGACCTATCCCGTTCGTGTCGTAGTGCCCAACCGCGGAGGACGCCTCCGTTCGGGCATGGTGGCGGAGGTGACGCTGGCGGCGCGTGAGTTCGACGCGGTGCTCATCATCGAGCGTGACTGGGTGATCGAACGGTTCGGGGAGCCGGCGGTGTTCGTCGTGGCCGACTCGCTGGCCCGGCTGAGGAGGGTCTCCCTCGGGACGATCATCGGAGACCGCGTGGTCGTGGATTCGGGGCTCGAGCCCGGCGACCGCGTTGTGTCGTTCGGCCAGGAGCAGCTCTCCGAGGGCGCGCCGGTCGTCGTCAGGGGCGACGCAGACCGCCCCCCGGGGATTGAGGCAGGCGGTTCCGTGGCGGCCGACGCGCAGGTCGAAACGCAGCGAGGCAGATAGACACAACTCCGGAGCGGCAGAGTGCACATCGGCGAGTTCTCCGTAAGACAGCCCGTGCTCGTTAATCTCGTCTTCGCGGCGATCATCATCGTCGGCGCGTTCACCTTCCTCAACATGCCGGCCGAGATGCTGCCGGACGTCAACATGAACGAAGCGGTGGTGTTCGTCTTCTATCCCGGTGTCTCCCCGGAGGAGATGGAGACGCTCGTCACCAAGCCACTCGAGGAGGAGATAGAGGGCGTCGAGGACGTCGACCACATCTCCTCTACGTCCGCGGAGAGCCGTTCGATCGTCGACGTCAGGTTCAAGCCGGGGCTCTCAGACGACGAGTTCGACAAGCGTATCCTGGACCTGCGCGCGGCCGTCGACAACGCGAGGTCCGAGCTTCCCGACGACGCCGGGGATCCTGAGGTCACGCCCATCAAGCTGGGGGAGGTCATCCCCGTCCTCTCCGTCAGCATCGGCGGGCCGGTCGGCGACACGGTGCTGCGCGAGGTCGCGGAGGACCTTCGCGACGAGATTCTCGACGTCAGGTTCGTGAAGGCGGTAGACGTCGTCGGGACGCGCGAGCGGGAGGTGTGGGTCGAGCTGGACGCTGACAGGCTCGACGCCTACCGGGTTCCGATCGGCCAGGTGATCGCCTCGCTCGCATCGCGCAACGTCAACATACCGGCGGGTACGCTCGACCTGGGCCAGTCGGAGTACATAGTGCGGGCGCTGGGGGAGTTCGAGTCTCTCGCCGAGATAGAGGAGCATGTCATCGCCTCCGGCCCGACGGGCGGGCAGATCCGCGTGCGGGACCTGGGCGCCGTGAGAGACACGCTGGCAGAGCGAATGACGCGCTCGCGGCTCGACGGCGAGAAGAGCGTCACACTGTGGGTGATGAAGGAGCGCGAGGGAAGCGTAGTCAACGTAGTCAACGACGTCAGAGAGGTCGTCGAGAACTACGACGACAGGCTGCCCGAGGCCGTCACGTTCGAGATGAGGAACGACACCTCGATCGAGGTGAGGGACGTCCTCCACATCCTCGAGCGGAACGCCCTCTTCGGGATCATACTGGTCGCCTTCATCCTGTTCATCTTCATCGGGCTGCGGAACGCGGTACTCGCGTCGATAGGCATCCCCTTCAGCTTTTTCGCGGCGTTCATCCTCATGAACGCCGCCGGCGTCACGATCAACACGATCTCGCTCTTCTCGCTGGTGCTCGTCCTCGGCATGCTCGTAGACGACGCGATCATCGTGATCGAGAACATCTATCGACACATGGAGCAGGGATTGCCCGCCAGGGAAGCGGCCGTGCTGGGCACCAGGGAGGTGCTCGCCCCGGTGACCGCGGCCGTGATGACGACGGTGGCGGCATTCATGCCTCTGCTGCTCATGTCGGGTACCTGGGGCAAGTTCATGAGCGTGATCCCGAAGACGGTGACGTTCGCGCTGCTTGCCTCGCTCGTCGAGGCCTTCCTCATTCTGCCGTCTCACATGAGCGACTTCGCGCGCGTGGCTCGGAAGCAGAACAAGTGCCACCCCAGATACCTCACGCTGACGAGGCGCTACGAGCGACTCCTCCGGCTCGCGCTCCGCAGGCGCTACAGGACGATGGGGGGCGTGATCGTCCTGGCGATCGTCGCCCTGGGGCTCGTCTTCACGCTGGACATCATGATCTTCCAGGAAGAGGACGTCGACCAGGTGGAGGTCAGGGCGCAGACTCCCGTCGGGACGAGGCTCGAGATAACGGACCGGGCGGCGCGCCGCATAGAGGAGATCATATTCGACCTCCCGGATGACGAGTTCGAGGCCGTCGTGACGCGCGTGGGTTTCATGATCAGGAACTATCGCGGCGAGCTGGCGTCGCATAACATGCAGTTCAACGTAGACCTCACGGATCACGAGGGACGGGAGCGGAGCGACGACGAGATCATGGAGGCGCTGCGCAAGAGGATCTCCGCGGAGGTGCCGGGCCTCACGTTCCTGTCGCTCTCACGTCCGGTGCAGGGCCCGCCGTCAGGGCGGCCAGTCGAGGTGCGAGTCAAGGGAGAGGACCCGGCTCGTCTGAGCGCGATAGCGGACGAGATGAAGGCGAAGCTCGCCACCTATGAGGGCGTCGTCGACGTAGACGACGACATGACGCCGGGCAAGTCGGAGCTTCGCGCCTCGATCGTGCAGGACGAGGCGGCGCTTCTGGGGCTTTCCGTATACGACGTCTCCTCAACGGTCCGGTCGGCCTTCGAGGGCGTTGAGGCCACCAAGTACCGCGGTTTCGGTGACGACGAGGTCGATCTGATCGTGCGCCTCGAGGAGAGTGACAGGGCCGATCTGGATGACCTGCGGAATCTGCGGATCGTGACGCCCGCGGGAGCCATCGTCCCGCTCGGGTCGGTCGCCGATTTCTCCGTGGCGGCGGCGCCGGCGGAGCTTCACAGGCGTGACGGCGAGCGCATCGTAACGGTCACGGCCGACGTCTCGGAGGGCACGACCTCGACCGAGGTGAATCGTCGCCTCCAGGCGGAATTCGCCGGGCTTTCGGAACGCTACCCGGGCTACAGACTGGACTTCGGCGGCGAGTACCAGGAGACGCAGGAGTCGTTCGCGTCGCTCCTTCTGGCCTTCGGCGTCGCGATACTGCTCATCTACCTGATCCTGGGAACCGAGTTCCAGTCCTTCATCCAGCCACTGATCGTGATGTTCACCGTTCCGTTCGCGTTCATAGGAGTCGTCGTGGGGCTCTTCGTCATGCAGTACCCGTTCACTCTGAACGCGGGCGTGGCGATCGTCGCCCTGGCGGGCGTCGTAGTGAACGACTCGATCGTGCTGGTCGACTTCATCAAGAAGCGAAGGGCGGAAGGCGTGAGCAGGTGGGAGTCGGTCGTAGAGGCCGGGTGCATGCGCCTGAGGCCTATCCTTCTGACGTCGATCACCACGATTCTCGGAGTGCTGCCCCTGGCCATGGGCTGGGGCGGCGTGTCCGTGACCTGGGGGCCGATGGCGGCGTCTCTCGCCTGGGGACTGGCGTTCGCTACGATCCTCACTCTGTTCGTCATCCCCTCGCTCTTCTCCATCGTTGACGACATACGGGCTCGGTTCGGGAAGCTCGATGTGACGGGTGAGAAGGACCCTACGACCGAGCTACAGGTGGCCGACCGCGTCTGCACCGGCATCGACGATGATGTTACGCGTCAGGCTGAGAACAAGGACGTCGCCGGCGAGTGAGAGGGTGGCGCACTCCGCGTGGATCAGGGACGAAGACGGTCCCCGTGAGTGGCGGGTCAGAAGCGTTCCTGGTGAATGGCGGATGAAGACGTTCGACGGGATCGAGGGGGTCATGCGCGGTCAGGTTCTCGCGTGCTTTCACGACGAATGGGAAGTAGTGCTCGACTCCGGCGAGACGGTCCGGGCGTCGGTGCGCGCGCGGCACTTCGCCGACATGCCGAAGGAGGAGAAGCTCCTGGTCGCCGGCGACCGCGTGGATGTTAGCGAGTCCGCGGGGGCGCATGTGATAGAGGAACGGCTTCCCAGGGAGACCACTCTGTCCAGACGGCTTCCGGGGGCGCGACGCGAGAAGGAGCAGGTGATCGTCGCGAACGCGGACACGTTCGTGGGAGTCGCCTCGCTCGGCGCGCCGCCCCTGAACCGCCGGCTGCTGGATCGCTATCTCGTCATCGCGGAGGACGCGGAACTCGCTTCCACGGTCGTCCTCAACAAGACGGACCTGGTCGAGGAGTCGGAGTGGGCGCCGGTCGCGCGCGCGTATCGGACGGCCGGCTACGAGGTCATTCCGACCTCGGCCGTAGAACTGACCGGCGTGGAAGAGCTGTCCGCCGCCATCCGGGGCCGCTTCGCGGTCCTCGCGGGCCCCAGCGGAGCCGGCAAGAGCTCGCTCCTAAACGCGATCGAGCCCGGCCTTGGACTCAAGGTGCGGGAGGTTAACCGCAAGACGGGAAAGGGAAAGCACACGACGACGAACGTCACCATCTTCCGGCTGGACGACGGAACGCTTGTTGCAGACACTCCCGGATTCAGGGAGCTCGGGCTATGGCGAATCCGGCCGGAGGAGCTGGATGTGCTCTTCCCCGAGTTCAGGGAGCTCATGGAGGGTTGCCGCTATCGGGGGTGCAATCACATTCCTGAGCCCGGGTGCGCGGTCAGAGAGGCCGTCGAGCGCGGGGAGCTGGACCAGGAGAGGTACGAAAGCTACGTGCGGCTGTTCGAGCAACTGTCGGCACGCTGAGAGAAGGGAGATCGGGAATGCAGGCGGCCATCTACGAGGACGGATCAGTCGCCACTCTTGAACCGTTGACGCTCCTGCGTCCGGTGTTCGACCTCCGTTGCGGAGCGCTCAAGCTGCGGGAGAAGCTCGAGCTCCGCCGCCCGGAGTGGCCGGTGTCGCTCGTTCCTCGTCCGGAGCTCGCGTCTCTCGTCGGGGCGCGCGAGCCGGATCGCGGTCCGGATTCGCTGGGAGACGGCCGCACGCTCTTCATCTCGGCGTCCGTGATCGTCGACGACAGCCTGCTCGACTCCGTCGAGGCGATTCCGGACGACCGGCTGCTCACGCACGAGGGGCGCGTGGTCGGATGTCTGGTGTCGAGCGGGGCAGGGCGGCTCGCGGCCGATCTGGCATCGGGACGGGCCGACCTCGGATCTCTCGGCCTCGAAGAGAAGAGCGATCTCCCCCTGAATGTCGTCAGCTGGCCCTGGGATCTGGTGGACGCCACGTACGGCGAGATCGCGAAGGACGCGCCACTCGTTCCGGGTCACGGAGAGCGCAGAGGGACGATGCACGAAGGAGCGATCCTCGTTTCGCCCGAGGGCGTGACCACCGGGACCGGAAGCACCCTGGAGCCCGGGGTAGTGGTGGACGCGACCGGCGGCGAGGTCCTGATAGGCCGCGAAGTCAGGGTGATGGCCAATTCCTGCATCCGGGGCCCGGCGTGTATCGGGGACGGCTCGCTGGTGCGCGCGGGAACGCGGATCTACGGCGGTACGTCTATCGGACCGGTCTGCAAGGTCGGAGGAGAGGTCAGCGCCGCTGTGATCCAGTCGCACAGCAACAAGCAGCACGGCGGATACCTCGGCCGCTCCTATCTGGGCAGCTGGGTCAATCTCGGGGCAGGGACCGACACGTCCGATCTCAGGAACGACTACGGCCCCGTGCGCGTCACGATCCGGGGCGAGTCGGTGGTGACAGGACGTCTCTCCGTCGGGTCGATAATCGGCGACCACACGAAGACGGCGATAGGAACCAAGCTGAACACGGGG
>WJLY01000165.1 GCA_014728245.1 Candidatus Effluviviaceae Genus IV sp. | reverse complement strand
GTTCTAGAGCACGAGGGGTCGACCGTATGCGACGCCTCGACCGAGGCGATCACGACGGGGATAGCCTACGAGCGAGAGGCACGGAGACGGACGACGCGGTCGGCGCCTGTCCAGGTCCCGAAGGACCTGGACCTGGCGAAGGCTCTTCTCGCGGTCGTCGGTTCGCACAACGTCGCGTCGCGCGAGCACGTCTTCAGTCACTACGATAGCGAGGTCAAGGGGAACACGCTGGTGCGGCCGGGAGAGGCCGACGCCTCGGTCGTGGAGCCGATCGACGGCTCGCCCGCGGGCGTAGCGGTAGCCGCCGACGGCAACTCTTTTCTGGGGGCCCTTGACCCCTACACCGCGGGAGCGGCGGCGGTCGCAGAGGCGATCCGCAACGTGGCGGCCGTGGGGGCGGTCCCGGTAGCTCTCACCGATTGCCTCAACTTCGGGAATCCTGAAGTCCCAGAGGTCTTCCATGACTTCGTGGAGTCCGTGCGGGGAATAGGGGACGCGGCGCGCGGAATCGGCATGAAGGACAGCGACGAACCGGTTCCCATCGTCTCCGGCAACGTGTCGTTCTACAACCAGTCGTCGAATGGGAGCGCGGTCCTGCCGACGCCGGTCGTGTGCTGCGTGGGCTATCTCGCGGACGCAGCGGCACACCTCACGATGGGGCTAAAGGCGGCCGGGAACGCCCTGTACCTTCTGGGACAGCGGCACGGCGAGCTGGGCGCGTCGGAATTCGCGCGGACCTTTCTGGGAGCCCGCGGGAGCGACGTGCCGCGCGTGAGGTTTGACGAGGAACGGTCGGCGTGCGCGGCGGTCACCGACCTGGCTGAGGAGCGCCTGGCCGAGTCGTGTCACGACATCTCGGAGGGTGGGCTGGTTGCCGCCCTCGCCGAGATGATGCTGGCGGGCGCGCCCGACTCCGCACCGGGTATCAAGGTGACGTGGGACGCGCTTCAGCCGGAAGCCGGGCAGAACGGGGCGGCTCGCGAGAGAGCCGCCGGGCCGGACGAGAGAGCGCGCACGGCGCGGCTGCTCTTCTGCGAGAACGGCGGTTACGTGCTCGAGGTGCGCCCCGAGAACGAAGACCGCGTGCGCGAGATCGCGGAGCGCCGCGGCGCGTGGTGCGCGAAGATCGGCGAGACTACTGAAGCCCCTTCGCTTGTCCTCGCGGGTCTCTCTCTCACCACGTCGCGCGAGTCGCTGGAGCGGGCGTGGACGGGCGGGGCTAGAGGCGTGATGGCGCTCTGAACGAGCCGACGAAGACCGGGAAGGTGGACGCGTGAGCGACAGGCCGCGCATAGCCGTGCTCAGATTCCCCGGGATGAACTGCGAAGCCGAGACGCGGCGGGCTGTCCTGGCGGCCGGGGCTCTTTGCGACCTCTTCCGGTGGAACGAACCGCCGTCGAGGCTCTCCGACTACGACGGCTACGTTCTGCCGGGAGGGTTTTCGTACCAGGACAGGGTCCGCGCGGGAGCGATCGCGGCCAAGGACCACATCGTGGCGCGGATCTGCGAGGAGGCGTCCGCGGGCAAGCCCGTGCTGGGTATCTGCAACGGCGCGCAGATACTCCTGGAGGCGGGGCTCGTTCCGGGCACACGGGAGGGCCTGGTCCAGATGGGTCTGGCGACCAACGTCATGCCCGGGCGCGACGGCTACCGGACGTCCTGGACGCATCTGCGGGTCGAGGCTTCGGGGTCGGCCGCGACCTCGGCGATGCGGAAGGGCGATGTCGTACCGATTCCCGTCGCGCACGCCGAGGGGCGGTTCGTCACGACCGAGGAAGGCCTGGTGGACGCCCTGTTCGATCGTGGCCAGGTGGTGATGACCTACGCGGGACCGGGCGGCGCCGCGGCCGAGGGTTTCCCGAGGAACCCGAACGGCTCGGTCCGGAACCTGGCGGCGGTGTCGAACCCCGAGGGGAACGTGGTGGCGATGATGCCTCACCCCGAGCGCGCCGCGTGGCTCTCGCAGGTTCCCGAGAGGCTCGAGGGGGAGTGGGGAGCGCGCCGCCGCGGCGCCAGGGGAAGAAGCGAGATGCGGGGCCCCGGGCCGGGCGCCGCCGTGCTGTCGTCGCTCGTCGAGTATTGCGCGGGAGAGTCGCGATGCCTGAAGACCGACTGACACTGACGGTCTCTCTCAAGACGCCGGACAACGAGGCCCGCTCGGCGCTCGAGGCGCTGCGCGTGAAGATGGGGTTGGGCGCCACCGTCAGCGGTCTGGACCGCGAGGACGTCTGGGAGTTCGGTCTGGCGGACGGAGGGCGCTGCGTCGGCGACATCAAGCGCGTGGTCGAGTCAACCAACCTCTTCGCCAATCCCAACAAGCACCGCTGCGCGTTCAAACCGGGAGCGGCATCCGACGTCACGCTGGGCGCCAACCAGTTGGACATCCTTGTCTCGGACAGGGAAAGAGCTGAGTCCGAGTCGATTCTGTCGTCGCTCAGACGACTGGGAGTGCGCGGCGTCGTCGACGCGCGTCACTGGGTCCGCTGGCGCGTGACGCTCGAGTTCTCTCTCGCCCCCTCGAAACCGGACCTTTCGTCGCTCATCGGAAGTATTGCGGTCGCGAACGCGCGCGAGGGCGGTCTCTTCTGCAACCCTCACATCGAGCGCGCGACGGCGGTCCTGCCATGGGGCGAGGAAAAGGCTTTGGCCCGCTAGGCCACCCATGTTAGATTGATTAAGGTTTGGGACGGTCGGACGTCCATGGGCCGCTCACTGCGGCCCGTCGGCTCGCGCGACGCTCGTTTCGGGTCGCCGGCCGCCGTCTTCCAGCCTCACGTTTGAACACGTTCTCTCTCGATACAGGGGGTACGGGAGTGCCGAAGGTCGAAATCGACGTCGAGCGATGCAAGGGTTGCGGGTACTGCATAGAGGCGTGTCCACGCAAGATCCTGCGATTCTCAGAGGATTTCAACAAGATGGGATATCACCCGGTCGAGTGCTTCGAACCGGACAAGTGCACGGGATGCGCCTTCTGCGCGATGATGTGTCCCGATCTGGCTATCGAGGTCTACAAGTAGGGAGCAACGCCGAAGGAGTATCGGATGAGCGAGAAGGTCCCGATTGGTGAAAAGGTGCTCATGAAGGGCAACGAGGCCATCGGCGAGGCCGCGGTTCAGGCCGGCTGTATGGGGTACTTCGGCTATCCCATCACGCCGCAGAACGAGCTGACGGCGTACATGTCGAAGCGGATGGTCGAGGAAGGCAGAACGTTCATACAGAGCGAGAGCGAGATAGCGGCGATCAACATGTGCTTCGGGGCGGCGACGGTGGGGCAACGGTGCATGACTTCCTCCTCGAGTCCGGGCATCAGCCTGAAGCAGGAGGGTGTCTCGTACATGGCGAGCGCCGAGCTTCCGGTCTTCTATGTCAACGTCAACCGCGGCGGCCCCGGTCTGGGGAACATCTCCCCGGCCCAGTCGGACTACTTCCAGGCCACGCGGGGCGGCGGTCACGGCGACTACCGCGTGATCGCGTTCGGTCCGTCGAACCTGCAGGAGCTCTACGACTACACGATGCTCGGTTTCGATCTCGCGGACAAGTACAGAAACCCGGCGATGATCCTGGCTGACGGCATACTGGGCCAGATGATGGAGCCGGTGACATTGAAGCCGTATTCGCCGATCCCGGACCTCCCGTCGAAACAGCCGTGGCGTCTGGGCGATCCTTCGACGAGCGAGCCGCTGCTCGTGACGTCGCTCATCCTGCAGGTCTCGGGCATGGAGGAGCGGAACTACCGGCTCTTCGAGAAGTACGAGAAGATAGCGGAGAACGAGACGCGCTGGGACGAGTACAAGACCGACGACGCTGAGATCGTCATCGTGTCGTACGGCACCGCGGCGAGAATCTCGCGCAACGTGATCGACCGGGCGCGGGAGGAAGAGGGCATCAAGGTCGGGCTGTTCAGGCCGATCACGATCTGGCCCTATCCCACGCAGCCGCTGCGGGCGCTGGCCGAGCGCGTGAAGAGCTTCCTCGTCGTGGAGATGAGCCTCGGGCAGATGTGGGAGGACGTGCGGCTGGCGGTCGAGGGCAGGGCTCCCGTGCACCTGCACGGCAGGACCGCGGGCGGCATTCCCGAGGAGGACGAGGTCATCGAGCAGCTCAAGCAGGCCCTCGAGTACAAGGGAGACGCGTACCTTAGGAACTTCTAGCCGCCGCCCTTGAGCCGTCGCGCAACGGGGCGTTGGTTTCACGGCAACGGGCTACAGAAATGGTCCCCTGAAGGAGTCACTGATGGAACAGGTCTTCGCCAAGCCAGAGGCGATGAAGGAAGACAAGACGCTCTACTGCCCGGGTTGCGGACACGGGACGACGCACAGGCTGGTCGCGGAGCTCGTCGACGAGTTCGGGATCCGGGACCGGACGATCGGCATAGCGCCGGTCGGTTGTTCCGTCTTCGCCGATCTCTACTGGAACTTCGACGTCGTGTCGGCCGCGCACGGTCGCGCGCCGGCGGTCGCGACGGGCATGTCGCGCACCAACCCCGACTGCTTCGTCATAAGCTACCAGGGTGACGGCGACCTCGCCGCGATAGGGACGGCGGAGATGGTTCACGCGGCGAACAGGGGCGAGAACTTCGTTACGATCTTCGTCAACAACGCGATCTACGGGATGACAGGCGGTCAGATGGCGCCGACGACGCTCATCGGCCAGCCTTCCACGACGTGCCAGCTCGGGCGCGACCCGAGCATCGCGGGCTACCCGATCCGCGTATGCGAGCTTCTGCAGACGCTGGGCGGCGTCGCTTATCTTGCGAGGACGGCGGTCGACAGCCCGAAGCACGTTATCCAGACGAAGAAGCACATGAAGAAGGCGTTCCAGCTCGCTCTCGACAAGAGAGGTTACACGCTCGTGGAGGTCCTCTCGCCGTGCCCTACGAACTGGGGCATGCAGCCGATGGACGCGATGAAGTGGCTGCGGGAGAACATGCTGCCGTACTATCAGCTGGGAGTCTTCAGAGACGTTACCGAGGAGTGCGAGGGAGGGAACTGAGCCGGGCGTCCGCGTCCGGAGAAGGCGGGGGCACACGGAAGCCGGCGCGGGATCCGGAGCCGGCGGGGGAGAAGGACGCGCCCCGCGGGACCCGTGGACCGGCGGTTGAGGTTCCCCACAAGATACCGAAGACAGAGGGAGAAGGTCGATGACACAGAAGATCCGTTGCGCCGGATTCGGTGGGCAGGGAATCGTCCTCATGGGGCGGCTCATTGCGCACTCCGGCATGGAGGAGGGGAGACACACCACCTTCTTTCCGCAGTACGGGGCCGCAATGCGCGGCGGCACGGCCAACTGCTCAGTCATCGTGTCGGACGGCGAGATCGCGTCGCCGATGGTGGAGACGCCGGACGCCGTTCTCATCATGAACGGGCCGTCGCTTGACAAGTTCGAGCCGACAGTCAAGTCCGGCGGGTGGATCTTCTACAACACCTCGCTCATCAGCAGGGAGGTGGAGCGGGACGACGTGAACGTCGTCAAGGTGCCTGCCAACGAGATCGCCGAGGACGCGGGCACCGGGAAGGCAGCGAACATGGTCATGCTAGGAGCGTTCGCGGCGAAGCTGGGGACCGTGGGCGTGGAAACGCTGTCGAAGGCCCTGGACAAGCAGCTCCACGGAAAGAGCGACGAGATCATGAACGTGAATCGCGAGGCTCTGAAGCGAGGGGCAGATCTCGTGAAGGAGCCCGCATCGACATAGATCGCTTGAAGGCAGGTCAGAGGCATGGCCGAGCTCTATGAGAAGCTAGAGCGCGAAGTCCTGCCGCTGGTCTCGAGGCCCGCCCGCTACACCGGGGGAGAGCGGAACGTCCCGCAGAAGGACAGAGAGGACGTCGAGCTCTCCTTCCTGCTTGCGTTCCCGGACGTATACGAGATCGGAATGTCGCACCTGGGCATCCGGGTGCTCTACGACATTCTGTCGAGAAGGGCGGAGATCGCGGTCGAGCGCGCGTTCGCCCCGTGGATCGACATGGAGGAGCTCTTGCGGGAGAAGAACATCCCGCTCTTCTCCGTCGAGTCGCGGACCCCGGCCGGCGACTTCGACGTCCTTGGCTTCACCCTCCAGTACGAGCTTCACTACCCGGAGGTTCTGACGATGCTCGACCTCGCGGGAGTCCCGCTGCGCGCGTGGGATCGCGGGGCGTCGGACCCGTACGTCGTCGGCGGGGGCCCCTGCGCGTACAACCCCGAGCCGATGGCGCCGTTCTTCGACCTGTTCGTGATAGGCGACGGGGAGAGCGCGGTCGTCCAGCTTGCCGACATCCTGATCGCGGCGCGTCGGGACGGGGCTTCCAGGGAGGAGACGCTCAAGCGGACGGCCGGACTCAGGGGCGTCTACGTCCCGTCGCTCTACGAGGTGCGCCGCGGTCGGGACGGTTCCTACGCGGGAACGGCTCCCGCGGACCGCGCCGCGCCGGATCGCGTCGAGCGGCGCGTCGAGGAAGCGCTGCCGTACGGGTTCCACCCGGTGGCGCCCATTGTCCCCGCGACAGAGACGACCCACGACAGACTGGCCGTCGAGATCATGCGCGGCTGCACGCGCGGGTGCAGGTTCTGCCAGGCGGGCATGGTGACCCGGCCCGTGCGGGAGTGCCCGCGGGAGGACGTCACCCGGCTGGTCAGGGAGGGCATCGCCGCCAGCGGCTACGACGAGGTGTCTCTCGTGTCGCTCTCCGCCTCGGACTACACGGGCCTCGCGTCTCTCGTGGAGCGTCTGAACGAGGAGCTCTTCGAGCGCAAGGTAAGCGTGTCGCTTCCGTCGCTTCGGGCCGACCGGTTCGGCCTGGAGCTTGCCGACGGCATAGGGCGGGTCCGCAAGACGGGCCTTACGTTCGCGCCGGAGGCCGGGACGCAGAGGCTCCGGGATGTGATCAACAAGAACGAGACCGAGGGCAAGATACTGGAGACGGTCGACACCGCGTTCTCCGCGGGATGGAACCGCGTGAAGCTCTACTTCATGATAGGACTCCCGACCGAGACCGACGAGGACCTGAGGGCGATAGCCGGGTTGGTCGGGAGGGTACGGGAGACGGCCAGGAAGCACAGGAGGGGCGCGAACGTGAACGTGTCGGTCTCGCCGTTCGTGCCGAAGCCTCACACGCCCTTCCAGTGGGAGGCGCAGGATCCCGAGGAGGAGACGCGCCGCAAGGAACGTCTCCTGCGACCTCTTCTCAGCATGAAGGGCGTCAAGGCCTCCCTCCGCGCCCCGGAGGTATCGCTGGTCGAGGGGCTTCTGGCTCGCGGCGGACGGGAGCTCGCGGACGTCGTGGAGGCCGCGTGGCGTTCCGGCGCGCGGTTCGGCGGGTGGACCGAGACGTTCGACGGCGGGGTGTGGAAGAAGGCGTTGGCCGAGCAGGGCCTCGGGCTGGGCGACTATCTCGGAGCCAGGGCGCCCGAGCGTCCGCTCCCCTGGGAGCACATCGACGCGGGGCTTTCGAGGAGCTTCCTTCTTGCGGAGCGCGAACGGGCGCTAGTGGGAAGCGCCACCCCGGACTGCCGGGTCACGGGCTGCTACGACTGTGGCGCGTGCGAGCCGGGGAGCCTGGTCTCGGTGAGTCTGCCGCCGCCCCGCCCGGTCGGGGGCAGAAGCGCGGGCGCGTTCGGGAGACGAAGGAAGCGCAGGGCGGCCCAGAACGGGGCGACGCCGAAGAGGTGGCGGGTCAGGTACGCGAAGCGGCAACAGGCCAGATTCCTCTCGCACCTCGATGTGACGCGCGCCTGGACGCGGGCCGTCGCCTCCTCGGGACTTCCCGTCGTCTACACGCAGGGGTTCAACCCGCGTCCGAAGCTCTCGTTCGGTCCGCCGCTCCCTGTCGGAGCCACCGGCGAGGCGGAGTTCGTCGAGCTGGAGCTTTTCAGGCCGGCGGAATCGGGCCAGATCGTGAGGGACCTCGGCGCGGGCCTCCCGCCAGGTGTGAGCCCTGTCTCCGCGACGCCCCAGAAGACCAGGAAGAGCGCGTCGGCGGAGGCGTGCGCCGCGGAGTACGTGATCGGCAACCTCGCGCCGCTCGTCGAACTGGACAGGAGGGAGATCGAGCGGAGGATAGGGGAGCTTCTGGCGACGCGGGCCGTAGAGGTCCGGCGAGGTGAGAAGACGAAGGAGCTGAGGCCTTCTGAACGGATACGGAGCCTAGAGATCGAACGGACAGACCCGCTCGAGCTTCGGGCCGTCCTGGAGCTGGGACGAGAGGGTTCGCTTCGTCCGGTCGACGTGGTGGGATTGCTCGTGGGTGGGGATGAGTGGCACGCCAGGCTGGCCCGCGTGCACAGGTTGTCGCTCTTCAGATGCCCGAGCGGCGGGGGACTTGAGAGCATCGAATAGCCGCGGCGGTCTCGAACCGCCACAAGTGGACTTGAACGGCCGAAGCGGCAGGGCTATACTCGCCCTGCGGAGCTCTGAACAGCATTCAAACAACTTGAACCGCCGCGGCTCATGCCACGGCGAACGAGGTACAGGAGAAACGTGTACAAGGAAATCATCGTAAACGTTGCCCGCGGCGAGACGAGGATCGCGATCCTCGAGGACCACAAGCTGGTCGAGCTGATGGTCGAGCGAGGCCAGGGCGGGCGCATAGTGGGAGACATATACAAGGGAACGGTCGGCGCGGTCATGCCCGGCATGCAGGCGGCCTTTGTCGACATCGGGCAGGAGAAGAG
>WJLY01000164.1 GCA_014728245.1 Candidatus Effluviviaceae Genus IV sp. | reverse complement strand
GGCGGTCGGCTCCCGACTCACGACACCCCGCGCGTGAGGAGGACCTGACATCTCATGAGCACTGTCCTTGCGGGAGTCGCCGCGCTCGTCGCGGCGGGCGTGGTCGCCCTTCTCGTGCCTGTCGTGAGAGCCCGGCTCTCGTCCATGAGGACGGGCGTTGCCATCCTGGCGGTAGTCGCTCTCCTCTCTCTTCTGGGAGTTCTCATAGGGCAGGGCCTGCCGCCCGAGGCGTACTTCGACAGATTCGGACCGGCCCTCGGCATGTTGATCATCCGGTCCGGGCTCGCGTCGGTCTTTACGACCTGGTACTTCCTCCTCGCGGTCTGGGCCCTCTCGCTTTCCGTGCTGTCATGCTCGTTCAGGCGGATACTGCGCCTCACGAGAGCCCGCGGGCACGGCGGGAACCGTCTGGCCGCCGCGGGCTCGCTCGTCACGCACCTCTCTCTCATCGCCGTGGTGGCCGGCGGAGTCGCGTCCGGGGCTCTCGGCTTCCGCCGCGTTGATGACGACTTCCTCGGGGCGGGCGACACGACGGAGGTCCCGGAGGGCGGGTTCGCCCTTGAGGTCCTGGAGGCGCGTACCGAGTTCACCGAGGACGGGAAGCTCTCGGATTATGTCTCGGTCGTCAATGTTCTTAAGAACGGCAGGAAGAGCGGACCGCACCGCATAGAGGTCAACCACCCGCTCACGGTGAACGGGGTGGGCGTCTTCCAGTACGAGATGTTGCCCTCGCCCCGGTCGATCGAATCGGCCCTTCTCGGCGTCATTGTCGAGGAGTCGGGCCTCGAGCCGACCCCCGGGCGCGGCGTGCCGGCCGCGGGCGAGCCCTTCGAGCTGCGCGCGCCGTTCGGACAGGAGACGGCCGTCCCGGGGACGGCGCTCACGGTCAAAGCGGTGGAATTCCTGTCGGACTTCTCCTACGATATCGAGTCGGGGACCGCCGGGCTCAGGTCGATGTGGCATGACAATCCGGCGGTTCTCGTTCAGGTGGCCGGTCCGGAGACGCCCCTCCTCGAGCGCTGGCTGTTCGTCGGACTCCGCGCCCACGAGCCGGACGGCGAACTGCCCGTTCGTCTCGTCTTCCTCGATTACGAGCCGGACTTCCGGAACGGGCTCACCAGGTTCGAGTACTCTCGTCAGCCCGGCACCCCGCTCATCTTCGCCGGCCTCGGAGCGCTATCGGTCGGCATGTGCGTCGTGTTCTGGGTCAGGATGCGGAAGAGGGAGGACGATTGAGCGGCCCCGATACGGTCTTCTTCTGGACGGCGTTCATACTCTATCTTGCGGGGACGGTGGCGGCGTCTCTCTACGTCGGGCTCCGGCGCCCGGGAATACGGAGAGCCGCGTTCGCGCTCACGGCCCTCGGGTTTCTCTCGAACACCGTCGCCCTCGTCGTACGGACGGCGGCGTCAGGACACCTGCCGATCACGAATCTCTTCGAGTACCTGACGTTCTTCGCCTGGGCGATCGTCGCCGGCTTCCTGCTCCTCTGGAAGAGAGAAGAGCTGCGGCTGCTGACCGTATTCGCCGCCCCGGTCGCGTTCGCGATGCTGGTCGTGGCCTCGCTCTTCCCGTCCAGCATCGAGGAGCAACTCATACCGGCGCTTCAGAGCTACTGGCTCACGATACACGTGACGCTGGCGGTCCTGGGCGAGGCGGCGTTCGCGGTCGCGTTTGTGGCGTCGGTTCTCTACCTCGTCGCGAGCCGAAGAGAGAGCGGCGACGAGACGTCGGGCGGAGGGAGGCTCGGGGACCCGCGCCGGTTCGACGAGGTCACCTACAAGGCGATCGGTGTCGGCTTCCCGCTTTTCACCATAGGAGCGCTTTTCGCCGGGGCAGTGTGGGCTCAGCGGGCGTGGGGGAGGCCGTGGTCGTGGGACCCGAAGGAGACCAGCTCCCTGATCGTGTGGCTCATCTACGCGATCTACCTCCACGCGAGGCTGGTCCGGGGTTGGCGCGGCAGGGGGGCGGCCGTCCTGTCGATCGTGGGGTTTGCGATGACGTTCTTCACGATCCTGGGAAGCAGGATCCTGGGCGGCCTGCACTCGTACGGGTAGTCAGGCCGCGCGGCGCGCCCTGAGCGTCGGACGCCCCGCGCTCGGGCCGTAGGCGCCATCTGCACGAGGCCTGGAAGGAGATCACTTGCGTCCCGACACCGAGCGGCGCGTACTGGCGTGGATACCCGCGATCGTGTACATAGGGTTGATCTTCGCGATATCCTCGATACCGGGCTCGCTGCACGGGAGGATACCGTTCAAGGTCTTCGACAAGGTGGCGCACATGGGGGAGTTCGCCGGGCTGGGACTCTTCCTGATGGTCGCCTACCGCGGGACCTTCCCGCGGGCCGACCTGCGGCACGTCACACTTCTCGTGGTGATCACCGGCCTGGGAGTCGGGGTGCTGGACGAGCTCTACCAGAGCTTCGTGCCCGGCAGGGCGGTCGAGTTTCTCGACTGGGTGGCGGACACGGTCGGCGTCGTGGCGGGCAGCACGATCGCGATGCTTCACTACAGGAGACGTGAGAGACGAGACCCTTCCGTCGTGAAGCGGCAGAAGCTGCGAGGACGAAACAGGCGGGTGAAACGATAATGAGATACAGAGCTCCGAGAGGAACGAGAGACATACTCCCGGAAGAGAGCTGGAAGTGGGAGAAGGTACAGAGAGCTTTCGAGGACACGGCGCGGCGCTTCGGCTACAGGGATATACGGTTGCCGGTCTTCGAGCAGACCGAGCTCTTCGCGCGCGGCATCGGCGACGCGACCGATATCGTGCGGAAGGAGATGTACACGTTCGCCGACCGCAAGGGAAGAAGCCTCACTCTCAGGCCGGAGGGCACCGCGGGAACGGTCCGCGCCTACATCGAGCACAACATGGGCGAGTCGGCGCGCGTGACGAAACTCCGGTACTTCTGTCCGATGTTCAGATACGAGCGGCCGCAGGCGGGCCGCTACCGCCAGTTCTGGCAGTGGGGCCTCGAGGCGATCGGCTCGATGAGCCCGAGCGTCGACGCCGAGATCATCCACTTCTGCGTGAGCCTCTTCACGAACCTGGGGATCGAGGGCTCCGTGGCGAAGCTGAACAGCGCCGGGTGCAAGAGCTGCACGCCGGCATACAACGAGGCGCTCAGGGAGCACCTCGCGCCGAGGCTCGACGAGTTCTGCCCGGACTGCAGCGAGCGCTACGAGCGGAACCCCAGGCGGATGTTCGACTGCAAGAACGAATCGTGCCTCGCGCTGCTCGCGGACGCGCCCTCGATCCTCGACTCGCTCTGCGACGAGTGCCGCCAGCACTTCGAGAGCGTCCTCGAGTACCTGGATCGGATGTCCGTGCCCTACGAGGTCGACAAGGGACTCGCGCGCGGGCTCGACTACTACACGCGGACGATCTTCGAGGTCCACTACCCCGGGCTCGGGGCGCAGAGCGCGCTCTGCGGCGGCGGCCGCTACGACGATCTGGTCGAGGAGCTGGGCGGAAAGCCGACGCCCGCGGTCGGCGTCTCGGCGGGCGTCGAGCGGCTGATGCTCGCGTATGAGAGCGAGAGCGGCGGGACCGGGCAGGAGCCCGGGCCCGAGATCTACATCGTCTCCATGGGCGAGAGGGCGGAGCGAGAGGCGGCCGGACTGGCCGCCGGGCTCAGGGCGGACCGGTCGGTCGAGCTCGACCACCAGGGGCGGAGCATGAAGGCGCAGATGCGGGAGGCCGGCAGGCTCGGCGCTCGCGTCGCTATCATCGTCGGCGAGGACGAGCTGGAGCGGGGAGCGGTTTCAGTGAAGGACATGGAGACCGGCGATCAGGTCGAGGTCGAGCTGGACCGCCTGAACGAAGCCGTGGAGGAGAAGCTCGCGAAGTGAGAAGCGCGGCGCCACGAGAGCGCCCCGAGTGGAGGCGGCCGCCTCCGGTCGCGCGCGGATGATGACGTTGACTACGATCACGAATCACAGGAGAGCGCTGGGATCATGAAGCTGCAACCGATGGAACCTCTCAGTCGAACGCACAACTGCGGGGAGCTGCGGCCCGCGCAGGCCGGGGCCGAGGTCGTCCTCATGGGATGGGTCCACCGCAGGAGGAACCTGGGCGGCCTCTATTTCGTGGACCTGCGCGACAGGTACGGGACGACGCAGGTCGTGTTCAGGCCCGAGGAGCCGGAGCTTCTCGAGCAGGCGGGCGGGCTTTCCGCCGAGTACGTCGTGGCGGTGAGGGGGGAGGTGGCGGAGCGCCCGGAAGGCACCGTCAACGAAGAACTCGCGACCGGCGGCATAGAGGTGCACGCGAAGGAGCTCCGCATACTGAACGCCTCCGAGACGCCGCCCTTCGTTCTGGAGGATCCCGTGAAGGCGGGTGACGAGCTGAGGCTGGAGTTCCGCTATCTCGACCTCAGGCGGCCGCACATGCAGCGGTTGGTTCAGGCGAGGCACGTGGCGGCCCAGACGACGCGGAACTACCTCTCCTCGATGGGCTTCGTCGAGGTTGAGACCCCGATACTCGCGAAGAAGACGCCGGAGGGCGCGCGGGACTTCATCGTTCCCTCTCGCCTGCACCCCGGCAAGGTCTACGCCCTCCCGCAGTCGCCCCAGCTGTACAAGCAGATCCTGATGGTCGCGGCGTGCGACCGCTACTTCCAGATAGCGCGGTGCCTGCGCGACGAGGACCTGCGCGCCGACCGGCAGCCCGAGCACACGCAGATCGACTTCGAGATGAGCTTCGTCACCGAGGAAGACGTCTTCGAAGTCGCAGAGGGGCTCATGCAGTCCCTGTGGCGCGACGTCCGCGGAGAGGAGATAGAGGTGCCGTTTCCGCGGATGACCTACAGGGAGGCGATCGACAGGTACGGATCGGACAAGCCCGACCTCCGTTTCGGGATGGAGATCGTCGATCTGAGCGACCTTCTGGCGAGCACGGAGTTCAAGGTCTTCAGCTCGGCCATCGAACGGGGCGGCGTGGTGCGCGCCCTGAACGCGGCCGGGTGCGGCGATTGGTCGCGAAGCCAGATCGAGGAACTGGAGACGATTGCGAAAAAGCACGGGGCGAAGGGTCTGGCGACTGCGAAGGTCCGGGACGGGAGCCTCGACGGCGGCATCAGCAAGTTCCTGTCGGATGAGGAGAAACGGTCGATAGTCGAGCGCGAGGAAGCCCGGACCGGAGATCTCATCCTGTTCGCGGCCGACCGGACGAAGCGCGCGAGCCAGGTGCTCGGGCAGCTCCGGATCTGGCTGCGGGACCGGCTGGGACTCGTCGAGAAGGGCACGTTCGCGTTCGCGTGGGTCGTCGATTTCCCGCTCTTCGCATGGAACGATGATCTGGAGGCGTGGGAGGCCGAGCATCACATGTTCACCATGCCGAAGGAGGAGCACCTCGAGTGCCTGGAGACCGATCCGGGCAAGGTGCTCGGCCGGCTGTACGACCTCGTGGTCAACGGCACCGAGGTCGCGTCCGGTTCGATCCGAGTCCACAGGCGCGACATCCAGGAGCGGGTGATGGCGGTCGTCGGCATCACTCCGGAGGAGGCCGAGAGGAGGTTCGGCTTCCTTCTCAGGGCCTTCGACTACGGGGCGCCGCCCCACGGAGGGCTGGCTCCGGGTCTCGACAGGCTGGTAATGCTCCTGACGGACGAGGACACCATCCGCGACACGATCGCGTTTCCGAAGTCGTACCAGGGGCTGTCGCTGATGGACGGAGCGCCGTCGGCGGCCGAGCCGCAGGTCCTGGATGAGGTGGGAATCCGGTTCACGCGGTCGGACGAAGAGGACGAGACAGATTAAGTGACCTTGCGTCATTAATGAGTGATGGGGCGCAACACGAGAGCCGGCATGGCGTCGTAGGGAAGGGAGAGCGTACTGGGGGACTAAGCCCCGGTGCGGGCGGAGGCGAGTTGTCCGCTGTGCGGGCCGAGCCGAGTTGCCCCGCCGTGCGGGCAGAGGCGAGTTGTCCGCCGTGTGGGCGGAGGCGAGTTGCCCGCAGGAATCCGGCCCCGTGCGGGAGTTCGGCTATCTGTAGTAGAGAGGCCGGACTACAGGTTTCCGGGGTGTCCGAACAGGCTTGACATTCCCCGGGCGGCTCTGCTAGTTTGGGTGGAAACAATAGGGATTCTCGAATGGTATCGCTCCTCTCTAACGAGGAGCGTCGTCGGTTACGACTGCCGGAAGGGGGTATCGGGCGATGGCACGTAAGACCATTTGGCTCTTCGCTTTCGCCGCGCTTCTCCTGTCGATGGGACTTGTGGGCTGCGGACCTAAGCCTCCCTGCGAGGGGGCTACCGTGACTCAGGTCCAGACGGCGCAGGACGAGTGCGCGGCGGCGCAGGACGAGCTTGAGTCGGCCAGGGAAGATCGGGCGGAGCTCGAGGCCGAAGTGGCCGCCACCAAGGCCGAGTTATCGGAGCTCGAAGGGAAGCCGGGAGAGCTGGCTCAGGAACTCGAGGAACTCAAGAAAGGCAGCGGGCGCTAGCCGACCGCGAGTGAGCAGGAAAGGAGAGGGACCGACATGCTGTATCGTGCAACCGTCCTATTGGTCCTCCTCGTTGCCCTCGCGTTCGCGTACGGGTGCGCCCCGGGGGTCGAGAGAGCCGTCGACCCGAGCGAGGGAGAATTCTACACCGAGGAGGAGTACCAGAAGCTCTCCAGTGACCAGAGAGAGGCCTACTGTGCGGAGCTTCTTGACGAGTATCAGGCAAGCCAGGGGTGCGTGGCCGACGCCACGGACGGCCTCGAGCGAGAGGAAGCCGCGATCGGCGACCTTCAGTCCGAGCTGGAGGGGCTCAGGCCCCGCCTGATGGAGCTGCGGGGAGAGATAGAGGGGCTGGAGAGCGACATCGCCTACTTCGAGGGTCTGCCGCGCGTCTATACCGTGATGAAGGGTGACTTCCTCTACAAGATCTCCGGCATGGAGGAGATCTACGCGGACCCGCACAAGTGGAAGCGCATCTGGCGCGCGAACAAGGACGCGATCGAGGGTTTCAACGACCCGAATCTGATCTACCCCGATTGGCAGCTCACCATCCCGAGAGAGTGGCCGCACACGTATACGGTCAAGGAAGGTGAGAATCTCTGGCGCATAGCCGGCTACTGGGAGATCTACGGCGACGGCCGAATGTGGACGCGGATCCTGGAGGCCAACCAGGACAAGATCAGCGATCCGAACATCATACAGCCGGGCTGGGTGCTCACTATCCCGCGGTAGGGGAGTCCGGTTCCACCGATTGGACCGCGAAGCGCCTGCCGGGAGCTTGGTGCGGACGTCGGACGAGCGTCTCCCCTTCGTGGGTGACCAGCCCAGGCACTGTACACGAGTAATGATCGGGCTCTTGGCTCCGGCAATTTGTCGCCAAGAGCCCGATTCTTGCTAGGGTACCGGTGTCGGCGTAGGATGTGCGCGGAGGCGCCGCGGTCCCATGGGGGTCGTGCGGGGCTCCCGCGTTTGGGGCCCGGGGGCGGCGGCGCGGCTGCGATCGTAGTTGTGGGGCGCCGGGTGTCGGACGCGGAGGTGTCGGCGCAGCTGCGCGCATTGACGCGCGCAGCGTAGCGACCCGGCGCCGGCGGGCCTCCGCGAACGAGACCCGGCGACGAGGCAGGAAGCGTGACATGAGGGTCGGATGAAGCGCAGGATCTCGGTCGAGGACATAGATTCCATCCACCTGTACGGGCGCCGGGACGGGAACCTGAGGCTCCTTCGCGACTCGTTCGACGTCCAGGTGACGGCCAGGGGCGGCGAGATCATCCTGGAGGGCGACGAGGACACCGTCGACAAGGTCGAGACCGTCATCGACCAGATGGCCAGCCTCGTCCGTCGGGGCCGGACCGTCCGGCGGGAGGACGTGCTGTACGCCGTACGTATGGTCAAGGAGAACAGGCTCGGTGAGCTTGCCGACCTCTACTCGGGCGCCGCGCGGCTGGCCGGGCTCAAGCGTCCGGTCGAGCCCAAGACGATCGGGCAGAAGCAGTACGTCGAGGCGATGGAGACGAACGACATCGTCGTGTCGATCGGGCCCGCCGGCACGGGGAAGACGTATCTCGCCGTTGCGATGGCGGTGGCGGCGCTGAGGCTCAAGACCGTCGAGCGCATAGTCCTGGTGAGGCCGGCGGTCGAGGCCGGAGAGAGCCTCGGATATTTGCCCGGGGACTATCAGGAGAAGATCGCGCCGTACCTCAGGCCGCTCTACGACGCCCTGCGCGACATGATGGACCCGGAAAGAGTGAAGCGCCTGACCGAGATCGGGACGATCGAGGTCATACCGCTCGCGTACATGAGGGGGCGCACGTTGAACGACGCCTTCGTCATCCTCGACGAGGCTCAGAACAGCACGATGCCTCAGATGAAGATGTTCCTGACGAGGCTGGGGTTCAACTCGCGGGCCGTCATAACGGGCGACATCACGCAGATAGACCTTGCCAACAGGGAGATGTCCGGCCTCGTGAGAGTCCAGGATGTCCTTTCGGACATAGATGGGATAGAGTTCGTCTACCTTGGTGAGAACGACGTCGTGAGGCACAGGCTCGTGCGCGAGATCGTTAAGGCCTTCGAGCGATACGCGTCGATCAAGGGAGCTACGGACGGGGAGGGGGAGTGATGGCCGCGCTCTTCAGACGCAGGCCGGAGAAGCCGGCGCGGGCCGAGCGCGTTCGACTCGACGACAAGCGAGCGGAGAGGCCGATGGGCGCCGTGGCGCGACGCACGGCGCTGGCCGGATTGCTGGCGATAGCCGTGTTCCTGGTCGTGCTGGAGCTGATCTTCCCGGCGCCGGCGCCCGGCACGGGGATCCAGCTGGAGGAGGGCCAGGTAGCCCGCGAGGAGATCGTGGCGCCCTTCGACTTCGACGTGTTGCGGACCCCGCAGGAACTCGAGGAGCTGAGAGAATGGGAGGCTTCCCAGGTCTTCCCGGTCTTCGAGTACGACCCCGAGCGCCAGACCGAGCAGAGGCAGAGGTTCGGCGAGCTTCTCTCGCGGGTGTACCGCGTGCGAGAGGGACCCGAGTCGGAGCGGCAGAAGCTGGACATGATCGGTGAGCTCGGCGTGAGCCTTTCGGACACGACCCGGGAGATCCTCCTCGACGAAGAGCTGTCGACGCGCGTCGAGGAGCTGGCTCGCGAGATCCTCCTGGCTCTGGCCGAGCGCGGCGTCGTCGGCTCCGGCGCGCCGGACCTGGCCGCCGACGAGAGCGTCATGTATCTGGAGAACGACACGGAGGAGATGGCCGTCTTCGGGCAGTTCCTCAGCGCGTCGGAAGTCGCCTCGACGGTGCGCGAAGAGGCGCTGCGGATTCTGGAGGACGAGTCGCTCGCCGAGGCCGTCGTGGAGATAGTGAGCCCGTTCGTCGTACCGAACGTCTTCTACCGCTCGGGGGAGACCGAGCGGAGGCGCGAGGCCGCGAGGCAGTCTGTGGAGGAGAAGACCGAGACCGACGTCAAGAAGAACGAGGTGATCGTACACCGGGGCGAGAGGATCACCGAGGATCACCTGCGGATGATCTACTCGATGGACAGGAAGCAGACCGAGCTTCTGCGCCAGGAGACCGGGCCGAGGCGGCTCTTCGCGCCCATCGGCCGCATCCTGCAGGCGCTGGCGATCCTCGGGGCGTTTATCCTGTATCTCTCCGAGCGGCGTCCGGCGATCCTCTACGATACGAGGTCGCAGCTCATATTCCTCGCCCTGGTTATCGTGGTGATGCTGATCGCGTCTCCGATCGTGGGGCTCGGCGAGGTGGCGCGCTACCTCGTGCCGGTCGCCCTGCTGGCGATGCTGCTGTCGATGCTCTTCGATCTGGAGTTCGCCGTGATCTCAACGGTGTTCGTCGTGCTGCTCGCCGCGGCCTATGGCGACTTCGCTTTCCCCTTCGTGTTCATATCGACCGCGGGGGGCGTGGTGGCGGCGCACTCGATGAGAAGGGTGCGGCACCGTGAGGACTTCTACTGGTCAGGAATGAGGGTGATAGGAGCGTACGCGGCCGCGATCGCGATCACCGATCTGGTACGGGCCGACGTCAGCCTGGAGACGCTGACACGCGCGGGCTGGGGCGGCCTGAACGCCGTCGTGTCGATGGGAGTTGTCGTTGTCGCCCTGCCGCTCTTCGAGCGGGGTTTCCGCGTGACGACCGACATGACGCTCCTGGAACTCGGCGACATGAACAAGCCTCTTCTCCGGAAGATGGCGATGACGGCGCCCGGAACCTACCATCACAGCATCATACTCGGCAACCTGTCCGAGGCCGCCGCGGAGGCGATCGACGCCAACGGCCTTCTGGCAAGGGTCGGAGCCTACTACCACGACATCGGCAAGCTCGTGACGCCCGGGTACTTCGTGGAGAACCAGCAGGGCCTCGAGCCGTCCCAGAGCAAACACACCGGGGTCCGGCCGAAGGTGTCGAGTCTGGTGATACGGTCCCACATCCGTGACGGCGTCGAGCTGGCGCGGAAGGAGAAGCTGCCCGAGCCGCTCATCGACATCATCCGGGAGCACCACGGGACGACGGTGATGGAGTACTTCTACAACCGCGCCGTCGAAGAGGCGGAGGACCCTTCCGAGGTCAGCGCGGAGGACTACAGCTATCCCGGCCCCAAGCCCAGAAGCAAGGAGTCGGCGATAATCGCGCTCGCCGACACGATCGAGGCCAGAATCCGTTCGATCGACGAGCCGCTGAACCAGAAGAGAATAGAGGCCGAGATAGACGAGGTGATCCAGAGGCGGTGGCAGGATCACCAGCTCGACGACGCCGAGCTTACGCTGTCGGACCTGCGTCGCATCCGCGATGCCTTCTCCCGGGTGCTGGTGGGCATGTACCACCAGCGGGTGAAATACCCGGACCAGGGCGATGAGGGCGCGGACCAGGAGGGCGACGCCCGCAAGCCCCGGGACTCGAAGGAGAACTCGTCCGGCAAGCGCGGAGCGGAACACGGGGGCGCGGGCGGCGCGGCGGACGAGCGTGGCGAGGGCTACGAGCGCGGCGCCGGTGGACAGAGCTCCGATGGCGG
>WJLY01000163.1 GCA_014728245.1 Candidatus Effluviviaceae Genus IV sp. | reverse complement strand
CATCTGGACGAACTGATGCGGGAACGGGACATCGACGTGGCCGTCGTGACCGGCGCGGTCAAGGGCAACGCTACGATGTACTACATGGTCAACGGCGCGGCGCTGAGCCACGCCATCGTAATCAAGCGACGCGGACAGGACCCCGTCCTCCTGTGCTCGTCGATGGAGCGCGAAGAGGCGGCGGCGAGCGGGCTTGAGACCGTCGACATGGCGAAGTACGACTATCTCAGCATCCTCAAGAACGCGGGCGGCGACAGGCTCAAGGCGAGGGTGGAGCTCATGAGGAAGGTCTTCGAGGATCAGGGAGTGTCCGGGAAGACCGCCTTCTACGGAACCGGCGGGGTGGGCTCGAGTTGGGTTTTCCTGAACGCGCTCGACGAGGCGCTCTCCGACGTCGAGGTCACGGGAGAGCACGACGACGACGTCTTCCTCAGGGCGCGCATGACGAAGGGCCCGGAGGAGGTGGCGCGCATTCGCGAGGCGGGACGTCTGACGAAGGAAGTAGTGCAGCACATGATCGACTTCGTGCGTTCCCACAAGCTCGAGGGGTCCACCTTCACGAAGAAACACGGCGAACCGCTCACGATAGGCGATTGCAAAGCCGAGATCCGCGTTGCCCTCGCCAAGCGCAAGCTCATCGAGGAAGTCGACACGATCTTCGCGATAGGTCGTGACGCCGGCATACCGCACAGCAGGGGTAACGACCCCGATCCGATCGAGACCGGAAAGACGATCGTCTTCGACATCTTCCCGCAGGAACAGGGAGGAGGCTACTTCTTCGACATGACGCGCACGTTCGTCTTCGGAGAGGCCTCGGACGAGATCCTCAAGGCGTACGGTCACCTCGAGGACTGCTACGACGCGGTCTCGTCGAAGCTCGAGGCCGGAGAGAAGGCGGCCACCTATCAGGACATGACTTGCGACTTTTTCGAAAAGCTCGGGTACGAGACGCCCCGCAAGAACCCGCAGGTCACGAACGGATACGTGCACAGCCTGGGACACGGCGTCGGTCTTGACGTACACGAGAAGCCGATGCTCTCGAGCGCGGCCGGGAACGAGGACACGCTCGAGGTAGGCTCCGTGTTCACCGTCGAGCCCGGGCTCTACTTCCCGGACAAGGGGTTCGGTATGCGGATAGAGGACATCTACCACGTGACCGAGGGCGGGCAGCTGGAGAATCTGACGAACTTCCCGCGCGGGCTCGTCTTCGAGGTGTAGGGAGGGCGGCTTGGGGAACTCCATAGCGGTGGTCGAGCCGAGATCGGGCGGAGGACCGGCCGCCGTCGTCGAGTCCGCGGATAAGATCCGGGAGTCGTACGCCGACTACCTGACCGACGAGTCGAGATACGGCCCGCCCGAGGCGGAGCTGCTCGCGCTGGCGGAGGACGAGAGCCACGTCGCCGACGTTCTCCTTCGCGCCCGCGACGAGCGCAGCTCGGTCACGCTCTCGGCGGGCCGGACCGGCATAGTCGGCGGCGCAGTGCCCCGCGGTGGATTCCTGCTCTCCCTCGCGCGCATGGACAGGGTCCTAGGAGCGCGCATGACCGAGGACGGGGAGCTTCTGCTCACGCTCGAGCCCGGCGTCACGATAGCGGGGCTGGACGAGCGCCTCAGATCGGGCGAGCTGGGTTTGGACCCGGCCGACCTCGACGACGGAGGCCGCGACGCCCTGGAGGCGATCGCCGAACCGCCGGGCTGGTTCTACCCCCCCGACCCGACCGAGGACACGGCCCACCTCGGGGCCACGGTCGCCACCAACGCCTCCGGCTCGCGGAGCTTCAGGTACGGGCCGACGAGGCGGCACGTCAGGGGATTGCGAGTCGTGCTGCCGTCGGGCGAGGTGGTCGACGCGGACCGGGGTGACTGCGTGGCCGAAGGCCGACGGTTCGAGCTCTCGACCGGCGACGGCGTGGTCCCGGTCGACGTGCCCACCTACGAGATGCCTTCCACCAAGAACGCGGCCGGCTACTTCGCGCGCCCAGGCATGGATCTCGTCGACCTCTTCATCGGGTCGGAGGGCACGCTCGGCGTGATCACCGAGATCCGCGTCGCGCTCTCCCGCAGGCCCGAGGGGATGCTATCGGCCATCGCGTTCTTCGACTCCGACGACGAAGCGGTCGCGTTCGTGAGCGACGCGAGACGGGAGTCCGAGACGGGCGTCCGCCCGCTCGCGCTCGAGCTTTTCGACTCGAGGAGCCTGGACTTTCTGAGAGAGCGCAAGGACGAAGAGGGCGCGGGCTCCGAGCTGCCCGAGCTCCCCGGCGACGCCCGGTCCGGGGTGCTGTTCGAACAGGACTACGTGGAGGACGACCTTCTGGAGCTGTACGAGGCGTGGGAGGCGCTGCTTGTCCGCCACGGCTCGTCGATGGAGCGGACGTGGGGAGGGATGGAGGAGTCCGAACAGAAGAGACTCAAGGCCCTCCGGCACGGCCTTCCGGAGCAGGTGAACGCGGTCATAGCCAGGGCCAAGGCGGAGCACCCCGAGATCCACAAGATCGGGACCGACGCGGCGGTGCCCGCGGAGTCGCTGCAGGAGGCGCTCTCCCACTGCCGGGACCTCATGAGCGGTACCGGGCTCAGCTACATCATCTTCGGGCACATAGGGGACAGCCATCTCCATCTCAACATCCTGCCTGCCGATCCCCGCGAGCTCGCGCAGGGCAAGGAGCTGGCGATGGCCATCGCCCGCAAGTCGGTCGAGCTCGGCGGCACGGTTTCTGCAGAACATGGAATAGGGAAGATCAAGCATGACTTCCTGAGAATCATGTACGGGGACGATGGGCTCCGCGAGATGGCGAAAGTGAAGCGCGCCCTGGACCCCGAGTGTGTCCTGAACAGGGACGTAATGTTCCCCGCGGATCTGGTGTGAGGCGCGGCGGCGCCGGAGCGTCGGAAGCGGACGTCGGGCTCTGGGCGCTCCCTCGGGACCATGCGACCTGGGACCTCGGAGCTGCCGTTCATGCCTGAGGGCCGGCTTGGTGTGTGTCAGAAGCGCACGGGCGGCCCGGGTCGGACGGACTTGTCTGGAGAGGATGAGTGCTCGAATTCCGCGAGTTTGATGATCTGGGTGACCCGGATCTCGTCTCAGAGTGGGACGCTCTCGAGGACTCGGGGGCGTGCCCGAGTCCGTTCGCCACGCGCGTCTGGATCGATGTGTGGGCCCGCGAGTTCGCCCGCGACGCTACGGCGGTCGTCACCGTCGCCCGTTCCGGCGGGCGGGCCGTCGCTCTCGCGCCGCTCTTCGAAAGGGAGGACAGGGCGGAGCTCGCGGTGAACTTCCTCTCGCCGAGAGGAGAGTTCCTGCTCGGCGACGTCGATACCGCGCCCTTCGCGCGCCACGTCCTGGGCCGGTTTCGGGAGAAGGGCAAGGAGCTCGTTCTCCGAAGCGTCCCGACCCGCTCTCGGACGCGGAACGAGATCGAGGACGCCGCCGCAGGCGTCGGCTATCTCGTCAACGAGACCGAGAGCAGGAAGTCGCCTTACATAAGGATCACAGGCTCCTGGGAAGACTACAAGGAGACCAGGACCACCAAGCGACTGGCGCGGTGGAGGAAGCGCGTCAGGAAGATAGAGAAGATCGAAGGTATGGAGGTGAGGCGCCTCGAAGGACCGGTCGACGTCGACGCGCTTGTCGAAGGGTTCATCGAGGTCGAGCGGCGGAGTTGGAAAGAGACCCGGGGCACGTCGATAAGCGGGCGGGGACTCGAGGAGTTCTACCGCGTGCTCTGCCGCGCGCTCGACGAGCGGGGGTGGTTCTACCCGATATGGTTGGAGCGCGGCGGCGAGATGTTCGCCTTCCTTCTGGCCGTGCTGCACGGCGGCGCTCTCTACGCGCTCAAGACGTCCTACGACGAGCGCTACCGCGAGTTCTCCCCGGGGACGCCGCTCTTCTACTACGCGGTAACCGACGCGTTCGAGAAGGGGCTCAAGATGGTGGACTTCCTGGGCGAGTCCTCCCGCTGGAAGAGCGAGTGGGCCACCGACCATCGCGAGCACTCGAACCTGCACCTCTATCCCTCGGGCGTTACCGGGGCCGTGAAGTACCTCAAGGAGAAGCGCGTCAAACCGATCGCCAAGAAGATCCTCCGGGGGGAGTAGACGGCGTTGAGCGAACGCGGCGTCCAGGGCGAAGGCGCGGGCCAGGCTCGTGAGTCTTCCGACGGGACGGATTACAGAGGGTACCTGTCGAAGGCCACGCGCGAGGCCGGCTTCACCTTCTTCGGCCGCGCGTTCGCCCTTGCCTTCGGCTTCGCCGCCAACGCGATCATAGCCCGCTTGCTCGGCGCGGACGTCCTCGGCGTCTACGTGCTCGCGTGGACCGTCGTGATGGCGGTCTCCATAGCCACAACGTTCGGGATAGAAGGCGGATTCGTCCGCTACATCTCGATGTACGCGGGGAGAGGAGAGGAGGACCGCGCGCGCTCGGTCTTCCGGCTCGGGATGCGGTTCGGGTTCGCCGCCGGCATCGTAGGAACGATCGCGATCGTCGTCTTCCGCGGCCCCGTGGCCAACGCCCTCTTCAAGGAGCCCAGGCTCGAACCCGCGCTCCTCCTGATCGCCTTCGCGATGCTCCCCTACACGCTCGCCAGGCTCCTGTCGGCGGCGCTCAGGGCTCTCAAGGACATGAAGAGGAGCATCATCGGCCTCGAGGTCGCGCTCAGGGTGCCCAGGCTGGCCGTCTTCGTCGTCCTCTTTCTGCTTGGCTACCGGCTGGGCGGCATCGTTACGGCGGCCGTCGCGGCATGCATCGTGTCCGCCGTCATGTCGGGTGTCTTCGTGAGGAAGAGCGGGTCGTTCCTTGTTCGAGGCCCCGGCGCGGACGTACCGAAGCGCCGCTTCTTCGGCTACTCCTCTCAGATGCTCGCCGAGACCGCGACCGCGTTCATACTGCTCCACTCGGGGCGGCTGGTGCTCGGATACTTCCTCACGTCGGCCGACGTGGGCGTGTACAACGTGGTCGCGCTGCTGGCCAGTCTGGCGACCCTGTTCACGTTCTCGTGGAACGCGATCTTCTCTCCGATCATCGCGGACGTCTATCATCGGGGCGGCAGGGAGCTGATGGAGTCGCTCCTTCACGCGATCACCAGGTGGATCGTTCTCCTCACTCTGCCTGTCTTCGCCTGGCTCGTTGTGTCGGGGGAGGGCGTCCTGGCCTTCTTCGGCGAGGAGTTCGTTGTGGGCTACGCCGCGCTTGTCGTGCTCGCGGCCGCTCAGGCGATAGACAGCATGGCCGGCTCGGTGTCGAGTTGCCTCGCGATGACGAGGTATCAGCGGTTCAACGTCTACAACATCCTCGTCATGGCCGGAGTGAGCGCGGCTCTGAACATTGTCCTCGTGCCCAGAATCGGGATCGTGGGCGCGTCGATCGCGACCGGCGCTTCGATCGTGCTCGTGAACGCGGCGCGTATCGCGGAGGGCCGCATGCTGCTCCGCGTCTTCCCCTTCGACAGGTCGTCATGGAAGATCGCGGTCACTGCCGTCGCGCTCATCGGTCTGGCGGTTGCCGCGAGGAGCCTGTTGGACGTTCCACGTGACTGGTACTGGTCGATCGCCACGCTCGTGGTGACCTACGGCGTCGCCGCTCTTCTGACGGTGCTGCTGGGCGTGAGCGAAGAGGACAGAATGGTCTGGTCGTCTGTGATGGGCCGGCTCACCCGGGGGCGCCGCAGGTAGGGGGCTGTCACGCCGGAGGGGCGCCGTCTTCCAGATCACCCTCTCGCTTGTCGTAACCCCTGTCCTCGCCCCACTTCTCGTCGAAATAGTCGAGCCTGTGAAGCGGCATCACGACACTCGTCGCGATATTGGTGAGATGGAGGCAGAGACGCTTGAGATACCGCGCCAGGAGTGTCAGGAGCACGGCCTCCCTCGTGGGCAGCTCGTCCTCGAGCAGCCGGTAGATGATCGCGTCGCACTGCCTGGCGAGTTCCCGGCCCTTCTCTACCACCAGTTGCCCCAGCTCCTTGTCCGACTCCCTGAAGGCCGCTGAGGTCGGTCCGAAGAGCGCTTCCGTCTCTTCGAGGAGCGTTCTGAATGAGACGGTGTAGTCGCCTTCGGGGACGGCTCCTCTCTGGGCCTCAGCCACCTCCAGCATGTTCTTGCACATGTCGCCCACGCGCTCCGCGTCCTTCGACACGCTCATGAGCACGAGCCCTATCGGAACGTCGGCACCGGTCGTCACGACGAGATGCTCGACGAGCTGCTTTCTTATCTTGCGCTGAATGTGGTTGATCCTGCGATCGGTCGAGTAGACCATGTCGTGGACCTCGTCCGACAACTCCTTCTTGCCCGTCAGCACATCCGCGATAGGACGGAACATGTGAACGGCTTCGTCGAGCATCTGCTCCATCTCAGTGAGCATCTGGTCGAGCAGCGGACGTCTCCTCAGCGCCTCTATGAACCGCTTGAACATCGTGTTCCTCCTAGATGAGCCTGTCGATCAGGACGAGAAGCGCCGGGAGCGCGTAGAAGAGGCCGAGGACGAAGAACAGCGCGTTCCTCCTCGATCGCACGGCCGCGTCCGCGAGCCTCCTCGCGAGCAGCAGCGGGACTTTTCTCACAGGCCTGAACGGGTACACTACCAGAATGCCGGCGAGGTTGAACAGAAGATGGACCAGGGCGATCGTAAGTCCTCTGGCGTCACCGGCCAGCGAGGCCAGTAGCGCCGTGACCGTGGTGCCGATATTGGCGCCGAGCGTAACGGGGAAGACCTTCTCGAGCTTGACGATGCCGGCGCCCGCGAGGGGTACGAGAAGCGAAGTAGTCACCGAACTGCTCTGGATGACGGCGGTCATTCCCGCTCCGACCGCCATTCCCGCCAGACCGCTTCGTCCGATGAACTTGTCGATCAGAATCTCCGCGCGTCCCGCCGCCAGGGCCTTGGTGTGCCTGACGAGTATGTAGAGGGAGCCGAACAGAAGGACGAGGGACAGGACGACGACCGGGATCGCGGCGTGGCTTCCGAACGCCGCCTCGGTCAACTTGACGATCCACCCTACAATAGGCGCTACAGCCTCTTTGACCGGGCTCGCGAAGGAGACCGCCTCCCCTCCTGTGAGAAGCCCGGTGAGCCACCTGGCGACCCTCGACAGGAATCCGGTCGCCAGCTCAAGCGGGAAGAGGACGGCCACCGCTATCAGGTTGAAGAAGTCGTGAACGCTGGCAGCCGCGAACGCTCTCCTGAATTCCTCCTTCCTGCCCAAATGGCCCATTGAGACGATGGCGCAGGTCACGGTCGTTCCCACATTGGCTCCCATGACGATCGGAATGGCACCCTCTATCGTGAGGACTCCCGAAGCGACGAACCCGACCGTCATGGAGGTCGTCATCGAAGAACTCTGTACGACGCTCGTAGCGAGAATGCCGATGAACAGACCGACGAGAGGGTTGGACGTGGTCGCGATGAGCTGTTCCGCGAAGCCGGCTCCGAGCATCCGGAACCCGGTTCCGAGCAGGTTTATGCTGACCAGAAAGAAGTACAGAGTCGCCGCGACCGACACCGCGCGCAGCAGCGGAGGCCTGCCGACCTTTTCCGGCAGGGGAAAGGCGCGGGGCTCCTGGCTCTTCATCGCGTCAGGCATGCGTCCGCCCGAGACTCCCTGTGAGTGAGCCTTGCCTAGTCCGGTACTGTGTGGTTGTGCGTGCCGAGGACGGAGTTTCGAGCGCGCATTCTGTCATCCCGGAGCGGCGCATGTCAAGCGGGTTCGCCGACTCGCGCGGCCCGTCGCGGCGGCGGGCGCCCTGACAGGCGTTCACCGGTGGGGAGCTGTATCGGCGCGGGCGAATCGCTTTGACTCGTTCCCGAGAGGTCTGTAGAATCGTGCGTGTGACAACTGCGCCCGAGGCCTTCGGGCGGTTTCTACGTAAGGAGGGTTCATGGACAGGGGAAAGCTTGAGGAGAGCTTCCTCGAACTCATTCGCCGGGCATCGACATCGCTCCCGCCGGACGTGGAGGCCGCGATGCGCCGCGGCATCGAGGCGGAGGGCGAGGAAACGTCTGCGGCCTCGAGTTTGTCGCTCATGCTCGAGAACGCCCGACAGGCCAAGGAGGGCGAGACCCCGATCTGCCAGGACACGGGCGCGCTCGTCTTCTACATCGAGTACGGCCCTGACTTCCGGCAGAAAGAGATCGAGGAGGCGGCGAGGGCGGCGACGGTCAAGGCGACCGAGCGGTACTACCTGCGCCCGAACGCCGTCGATCCGGTGACCGGAGCGAACTCCGGGAACAATCTGGGAGAGGGTGCTCCGGACTTCCACTTCGACCAGCGCTACGACGACGGGCTTCGCGTCAGACTGATCCTGAAGGGCGGAGGCTCGGAGAACGTGGGCTCGCAGTACAAGCTGCCGGACGGAAGGCTGAAGGCCGGGCGGGATCTCGCCGGCGTGCGGAAGTGCATCCTCGATACCGTCTACAACGCGCAGGGCAAGGGCTGCGCGCCGGGCGTCGTCGGCGCGTGCATCGGCGGCAATCGCGGCACGTCGTTCGCCTGCTCCAAGAAACAGCTTCTGCGCGACCTCGGCGATACGAACGACGATCCCGCGCTGGCCGAGCTGGAAGAGTCGCTCATGAAGGAGCTGAACTCGCTCGGCATCGGCCCGTCGGGCTTCGGCGGGAAGACCACGGTGCTGGGCGTCAAGATCGGCAAGCTCCACAGGCTGCCGGCATGTTTCTTCGTCTCTGTGAGCTACGTGTGCTGGGCATATCGCAAGGCGTTTATGTCGGTGAAGGGAGGGGAGGTCGCCTATGACTGGGATTAAGCTCCCTGTATCCGAGGAGGAGATCCGCAAGCTCAAGGCCGGCGACGAGGTGTCGATAACCGGCGTCATGATCACGGCCCGCGACGCTGCTCACAAGTACCTGGTGGAGACGGACGGCGACGACGTGAAGGACCTCCTCATGGACAGCATGATCTACCACTGCGGCCCCGTCGTCAAGAAGGAGGGCGACACCTACTCGTTCGTCGCCGCGGGTCCTACGACCAGCATCCGCGAGGAGCCCTACGAGGGAACTGTCATCGAGAAGTACTCGGTGCGCGGCGTCATCGGGAAGGGCGGCATGGGGGCGGACACGCTCAAGGCCTGCGCCGATCACGGCTGCGTGTATCTGTCGGCGGTCGGGGGGCTTGCCACAACCCTCGCGCGTTCTGTCGTCGAGGTTCTGGATGTGCACAAGCTCCAGGAGTTCGGCGTCCCCGAGGCCATGTGGGTCATCAGGGTCGAGGACTTCCCGGCGGTCGTGACGATGGACTCGCACGGCAACTCGATCCACGACGAGATCGAGAAGCTCTCGCGGAAGAAGTACGAGGAGCTGTTGAAGGAATAGCGCCCGATCGAGCGGTGTCCGACCCCCCGTGGGCCGGCCACCGACTTGCGGGGATAGGCGAAGGGAGCCCCGACCGCT
>WJLY01000162.1 GCA_014728245.1 Candidatus Effluviviaceae Genus IV sp. | reverse complement strand
GGCGTACAGGACGCGACGCTCTTTGTGGCTGATTACAACACGACGGCCACTCGCAGCGATTTCAACTGGGACGGCGGCGTTGGTGTACAGGACGCCACGCTCTTCGTCGCTCACTACAACCACTAGAATCTGGTGGTTGGCTGGGTTGCACAGGTTGGCTAGGGCTTCTCGTGTAGCGTCTCGTCTATTTCCCGACTCAGGAAGTAACGTAAGCTCCACGAGTGTAGTCTGAAGTTCTGAGGAGGTGGTATCTCAGACACATCTACCAAGGTCGTACGGTAGCTTGTGGGATATCACGATTCCTGGGACACACGGAGGTGACTTGTGAAGGTACTTATTGCTCTTATGGTGCTGGCTCTGGCCGTTCCGGCCTTCGCCGGCGAGAACCCGAACGTTCGCGCGTTCGTGACGATGGACCCGGCGGACTACGTGCACACGGCGATGCCGGCGTCCGGCGACATCGTGAACACGTACCTCTGCTTCGACTGCTTCGGTGATCCGGCGGTCGAGGGCGACGGTGGTCTCACGGGCGTCTCGCTCGTGCTCGACTTCCTGTGCGGCGGCTTCACGGCCGGCAGCGCGGACGTCACGATCTTCCACCCGAACGCGCAGACGGTCGTCGGCGGTCCGGACGACGTGGACAACGGCTGGGTCATCGCGGCCCCCGAGTGCGTCGTTCCGGGTCCGAGTGACATCATCTGCGTCGGCATGATCCCGTGGTACTATCTCGGCCCGGGCGAGATCCAGATTCTCCCGAGCCCCGCGGACGGCAAGGCGACGGTCGACTGCAACAACGACCTCGACTTCTTCTGCGTGCTCTCGCACGGCGCGCTCGGCGTTGACGTGACGACGCCCGGCGACCCCGACTGCGACTGCCCCGTCAGCCCGGTCGAGGACAGCACCTGGGGCGCGATCAAGAGCCTGTACCGCTAAGGCGCTCCGGAGTTGCTTAGTTATGACAGGAGGGGCCGCGCCAACCGGCGTGGCCCCTCTTTCTTGAGTCACCGCTCACTGCGTGGGGGGCGTGGGTCTTCGCCCCGCGAGCGGGCCGGTCCGGCGGGCTCATCCGGTCCTCACGCCGGCCTCACCCCTTTCTGTGCTCTTCTCCCGGGAAAAACCCTTCCCAAGAGCCTCAGGCTGTGGTATAATTAACTCTAGATGGGCAGAAGTTAGTTGCGGTCCGCCGCACAGCGGGCGGGCGCTGAGCGATGAAACATCCCTGTGAAGGAGGTGGTGGCCGACCGGACCAGAAACAGGGTCTTTTGTGAGTTCAAGTGTCAGGTAGTGGTAACTGGTTGTCTCCTCAGATACGGGGGAGACCTGGACAAGAGAGGGAGAAGGACAAAATGAAGCGTGCTCTTATTGCCCTCATGGTTCTGGCGCTGGCCGCTCCGGCCTTCGCCGGTGTGAACCCGGACGTTCGCGCGTTCGTGACGATGGACCCCGCGGGCTACGTGCACACGGCGATGCCGGCTTCCGGCGACATCGTGAACACGTACCTCTGCTTCGACTGCCTCGGTGACTACGGCGAGGGCGGCGGCCTGACCGGCGTCTCGCTCGTGCTCGACTTCGTCTGCGGCGGCTTCACGGCCGGTTCCGCGGACGTGACGATCTTCCACCCGAGCGCGCAGACGGTCGTCGGCGGCCCGGACGATCTGAACAACGGCTGGGTCATCGCGGCGCCCGAGTGCGTCGTTCCGGACGCGAGCGGCATCATCTGCGTCGCCATGATCCCGTGGTACTACACGGGTCCGGCGGGCGACATCCTGATTCTTCCGAGCCCCGCCGACGGCAAGGCGACGGTCGACTGCAACAACGACCTCGACTTCTTCTGCGTGCTCTCGCACGGCGCGCTCGGCCAGGACGTCGTGACGCCTGGCGATGCGGACTGCCTTTGCGAGCCGCCGAACCCGGTCGAGGACAGCACCTGGGGCGCCATCAAGGGCCTCTATCGCTAGACAGAACGGCCACACCTCAGAAGACGGGCGGAACCCTCGCGGTCCCGCCCGTTCTTCTATCCGGTATCCGGCCGGACTCACGTGCGTGCGGACTGGCATCCGGGCGGACTGACGACTGGGCCGGACTGACGTCTGATCGGCCGATCCGGCGGGACCGACACCTTGGCAGGCTGACGTCAGGGCGGGCTGGCACCCGACCGGACTGGATCGCGCGCCCCACGATATTGGTCGGCCTTCGAAACCACGCGGACCATCGTGCTCTTTGAGCAGTTGGTTGCGCCATCTTACGGCGGGACCCTGGCGAACCTACGGGGAGCGTCTCTCAGCGAGCCCGGAAGGCCCTTGCTTCGGGCCGTTCATCGTGGTAGTGTGAGAATTGAGGTTGTGTGCCATATGAATGCTGACTACGTCCTCTCCATCAGGGGGGAGACGTAACGGCAAGAGAGGGGGAGCCATGAAGTTTGCGCTTATCGGTCTCATGGTCCTTGCCATGTCGCTGACGGCGTTCGCGGGTGAGAACCCGAACGTCCGCGCGTTCGTGACGATGGACCCGGCGGGATACGTGCACACGGCGATGCCGGCGTCCGGCGACATCGTGAACACGTACCTCTGCTTCGACTGCTTCGGCGATCCGGGCGTTGAGGGCGACGGCGGCCTGACGGGCATCTCGCTCGTGCTCGACTACACCTGCGGCGGCTTCACCGCCGGTTCCGCGGACGTGACGATCTTCCACCCGAGCGCACAGACGGTCGTGGGCGGTCCGGACGATCTGGCCAACGGCTGGGTCATCGCGGCACCCGAGTGTGTCGTTCCGGGTCCCAGCGACATCATCTGCGTCGCTATGGTTCCGTGGTATTACCTCGATCCGGCGGGCGACATCCTGATTCTTCCGAGCCCCGCGGACGGCAAGGCGACGGTCGACTGCAACAACGACCTCGACGTCTTCTGCGTGTTCTCGCACGGCGCGCTCGGCCAGGAAGTCCAGACGGCCGGCGACGCCGACTGCGACTGCCTCGCGGTGCCGGTCGACGACACCACGTGGGGCGCGATCAAGTCGCTGTATCGCTAGTTTCTGACGGCCACACCTTGGAGGACGGGCGGCTGGCCCTCGGGCCTTCCGCCCGTTCTTCTGCCGCTTGCGCACCCCGCCGGCGCGTGGTATGCTGTGGAGTAGCGGACGCGTTCCTCTTCGTGAGGGGCGCGCCCTACATGGATATTCGCACGTTCAGACACTTACCGCACCCTTCAGGAGGTAACGGAACCGATGAACCGCAGGCTCATAGCAGGCCTTCTGGCGGGCGTCGTGATCGCCGGATGCGCGGGCGTCGAGTACGCGGAGCGGCCGGACGGGCCGTTCGACATCGCCATCCTCGCGACGACTGAGACGCGGGGCGAACTCGAGCCCTGTGGCTGACACGGTGGCCAGAAAGGCGGGCTGGTCCGGAGGGCCGGCTATCTCAACCAGATAGAAGACGAGGTCCAGTTCAGGCTCCTGCTCGACGCAGGCGGATCGCTGACGCGCAGGGACCCCCAGCGCGAGCTGGTCGACGAGTTCAGTCTCCGCACGATGGTGGAGCTTGGCTACGACGTGACCACGATCGGCGTCGAGGACCTGTACATGGGACTCGACTACTTCCGCGAGGTTTTCGGGAACTTCGCGCTCCCGATCGTGTCGGCCAACATCTACGATGAATCGACCGGGGAGCTAGTCGTCGAACCCTATGTGATCATAGAGAAGGCGGGCGTCAGGTTCGGCGTGACGGGCGTCATGGACCACAACACTAACATCAGAACGAAGCGGGGAGAGGTGGAGTCGCCGGGCGTGACGATGACCGACTTCAAGGAAGCGGTGCGGGAGATCATTCCTGAACTCAGCGAGAAGTGCGACCACGTCGTCGTGCTGGCGCACATGAGCAAGCACCACGCGGAGGCGCTCGTGGAGCAGGTCTCCGGCATCGACATCGTCGTTGTCGGCCTGCAGGCGAACCCCTCCATGACCGCTTACGAGCGGCAGAATGTCATGTTCATACAGCCGGGGAACCGCGGCCAGCACATCGCCGACTACCGGCTGAGCTTCGACGAGGAGGGCGTGCTCCAGGGCTACGAGGGCGACGTGGTGAAGCTGGACGACAAGGTGCCGGCCGACGCTGCGATGGCGCTCAAGCTCAAGGAGCACAAGCAGATCGTGGATGCCATGCGCAAGGAGGCCGCGGCCGCGCGCGCCCGCGAGCTCGAGGAGCGGAGAGCGGAGCGCGGGGGCTACCAGGAGACGTGTCTGGGCGTGGAGGCTTCCTGCACGCGCTGCCACGCCGAGCAGTACGAGCACTGGGAGGGCACGCCACACGCGCACGCCTACGCCACGCTGCAGGAGAAGTTCCAGGCCTCGAACCCCGAGTGCCTGCGCTGCCACACGACGTGCCAGCTCGACCTCAAGCCCGACGGCTCGGAGGTGGTGCCTGAGGAGCTCCGGAACGTGCAGTGCGAGTCCTGCCACGGCATGGGCACCGAGCACGCGCGTGACGGCTCGTACGGCGCGATCAGAGTCGAGACGTGCCTGAAGTGCCACGACAAGGAGAACAGCCCGGACTTCAGCTTCGCCACGTATCTACCCAAGGTGACGCACTAGCTCCGGTTCCTGTCCCCTGGTTGCCACAGGGAACGGCGCGTGATGCGCGGCGGCGGGCGGTGCGGGGTCTCATCCGGGGATGCGTGGAGGAACCGAAGACATGAGCCGAACCGCTACTCTCCTTACGCTCGCGCTCGCGGCGCTGGTCTTGCCCCTTTCGGCAGTCGCCAACGAAGCCCGCGTCATCGCGACCGACGACCGGTCCGTAACGATCGAACTCGCCACCGACGACTACGCATTTGAGCGCGTGGTCCACGGTGGCGAGCCCTTTGTGAGGGTGGTGGCGGACGGATACGGCCACACGACCGAGCCTGGCCTCCCGCGTCTGCCGATCGAGGGCGCCCTGCTTGGGGTGCCGTTCGGCGCGGAGGTCTCGCTCGAGGTCGTGTCTGTCGAGAGCGAGGACCTCGGGCCGAGGCGGGTCGAGCCGGCGCCGCTCGAGAGCTTCGTTCGGGACGGCGACTTCGCGACACCGACGCAGGACTACGAGCCCGACCTCGACTTCTACAGGGGGCGCCGCACCTATCCCGCGCCGATAGCGTCGCTCGGCTTCGAGGACACGCTGAGGCACCAGCGGGTCGTGCAGGTTCTCTTCCGACCCTTCCAGTACAGCGCCGCTACCGGCGGCATCACGCTGCACACGCGCATCGTCGTCCGCGTCAGGTTCGAGGACCCGGACCGGGCCCCGGGCGTGGTGCCCGTCGGCGCGCGCGAGCCCCAGTGGGAGGCCGTCTTCGCGGGGACGGTGCTGAACTACGAGCAGGCGATGAAGTGGCGCGCGCGGCCGGAGCCCGGTCTGGGCCATTTGCGCGGCGACTTCCGGCGGGAGGAAGAGCTCTACAGGATCGAAGTGGGCGAGACCGGCGTGTACAGGCTCGACTTCCCCGACCTCGCGGCAGAGGGGCTCTCGGCGACGCTCGACGTGGACACGCTCGCGGTCTTCCAGAGGTCGTTCGACGGAGAGGCCGCAGACCCCTTCGTGGAGACCCCCGTGCCGATCGTCGTCGTCGACGCGGACGAGGACGGCGTCTTCGACGATCAGGACTACGTTCTCTTCCACGCGCTCTCCTTTCTCGACCAGCACGTGGTCGAGGGCTACGAGGACCGCTACGACACGGGCAACGTCTACTGGTTCGGCTGGGGCGAAGGGCTGGCCGCCAGGATGGACACGCGCACGGCGTGGCAGGGCGCGACCGGCCTGACGCCGGCGGCGAGCTTCCGCGACTCTGTGAGATACGAGGAGGACCACTACTTCGACACCTCGCCGAAGTCGGGGGTCATCGACTTCTACACGTGGAAGCACTACGGCGACGACAGCGACGAGCACGAGTTCTCCTTCGCGCTCCACGACATAGACCCGTCCGAGGGGATGACGCTCACCGCCCGATACCAGGGGATGACCAACGGCACGCACAGGATCGATTTCTCAATCAGGAACGGCGACTCGCAGGTGAATGGCTTCGGTTACTTCCAGTTCGTGGGCGAGGCGTCGACGATGTCGGACGACATCTACGTCTCGGGCAGCGTTCCCGCGTCGTACTTCACCGACGGGGTCAACACGCTCCTGACCGAGGGGAGCCTGGGGCCGTCCGGGTCCTCGGGCGCCAACCTGGACTGGTTCCAGTGGAGCTACCGCCGGCACTACGAGGCCCACGAGAACCGCCTCAGGTTCACAAACGCCCGCCTCACGGGCACGCGCCAGTACGAGGTCGGCGGGTTCGGGAGCGACGACATCATGGCGTTCGACGTGACCGATCCCTCCTCGCCGGTCATGCTGGACCTCCAGGCCGAGAACGTCGAGCCGGACGGAGGCGGCTACAAGCTCGTTCTGCAGGAGGACGTCGCGGGCTACACGCGCTACGAGGCGGAGACCGCCTCGGCCTTCCTCGCACCCGATTCGATCGACAGAAGGGACCCCGCGAACCTGCACGCCGACGAGGCCGACATGATCGTGGTCTCGTACGACGGGTTCGCCCCCGCCATGGCGCCGCTCATCTCGAGGCGCGAGTCGGACGGCTACGTCGTCGCGCACGCGCTTCTGTCGGAGGTCTACGACGAGTTCGGAGGCGGGCTTCCGGGGCCGCAGCCGATCAGGGACTACTTCATGTACGCCTTCGAGAACTGGAGCAGGCAGCCCCAGTTCGCGCTGCTCGTGGGCGACGCCAGCGAGGACACGAAGGGCCGCACGGAGTCGAGCTCGCCGAACTACATGCCGACATTCCTCTTCATGGGAGGCGACGACAGGATCCTGGCCAGCGACCAGTGGTTCATCAGGGGGCCGGCGGAGGAGGATTATCTGCCCAGGCTCTTCATGGGCCGCCTGCCGGCGGGCGGCAGCGCCGAGCTCTCGAACTTCATCTCGAAGATCGCGACCTACGAGAACTACTCCGCCGCCGAGGAGTGGAGGGACAACGTGCTCTTCGTGGCGGACGATCTCTGGAAGTACCTGACGATAGGGGGGCCGTACCAGGAGTGGGTCACCGAAGACGACTTCACCGTGGTGAGCGACGACCTCTCCCAGGTGGTCGCCGCCTCTCCGGCTTCGATCGACACGACCAACTTCTTCCTCCTGCGCTACACCGACCCCTACCACGGCGGCAACACGTCGGGCGACTTCTTCTATCTGATGGACACCATCGAGTTCGTGAGGGGCGGGCCGCGCACGGACCTTCTGGAGATGATCGAGGGCGGCGCGTCGATCTTCAACTTCGAGGGCCACGGCAACAGGACCCAGATGACCCACGAGCAGATCGTCATGGCCAGCAGCCAGACGGCCTTCAATGACATGCCCTACATCCAGAACGAGGGGAAGCCTTACATATTCCTGGGGTTCTCGTGCGAGCTCGCCAGGTTCCACGACTCGCGGGAAGGCACAAGCGTCGACTGCATCACCGAGCAGATGATGCAGCTCGACGGAGGGCGCGGCGCCGTCGCGAGTTTCGCCTGCAGCGGCGTGGCGTTCCTCGGCCCGAACGCGACGCTGCACAGGAAGATCTACGAGGCCTTCTTCACCGATCCGTCGCCCGAGGGCGGGGGACCGTACGTCTGGCCGAGGTGGTCTCTGGGTGGCACGCTCGCCAAGGGGATGGTGAAGTATCTGATCGACCAGAACACCCCGACGCTCCCCCAGACCTACGTGGTGTTCGGCGACCCGCTCATGCACCTGGACATGGGGGCGCCCGAAATACAGGTCACGGTCGACGGCGTGCCGCACGTGAGCGGCGATTTCCTCGAGGCGTCGGAGGGCGAGGTGACGATCGTCGCGGAGATCTTCGACGAGGTCGACATATCACCGGACGACATCGTGC
>WJLY01000161.1 GCA_014728245.1 Candidatus Effluviviaceae Genus IV sp. | reverse complement strand
CCGGCAGACCGCCGGGCTACTCGCCCATGCGGATCTTCCTGCGGTACTTCGCGTAGGTCCCGTAGTCGATGTAGACCTTGTCCGCCTCCAGCTTCTCCCTCGTCTTCGGTGCGACGTCGCGGACCTTGTCGATCTTCTCCGTCACCTCGTAGACGAACCCGTCGCTGCCGGAACCGGAGCCGTACGAGACCATCAGGATCTTGTCGCCCGGCTTCGCCACGTCGAGCGTGGCGGTGAGCCCCATCGGCGAGGAACCGGAGTAGGTGTTTCCGAGCGTAGGAGAGAGCCAGCCCGGCTCGATCTGCTCCTTCTCGAAGCCGAGCATCTTGCCGGCGCGCATCGGGAACTTCCCGTTGGGCTGATGGAACACCGCGTAGGCGAAGTCGGACGGCTTCATCCCCACCTTTTCCATGAGCCCGTTGGCGCAACCCAGCACGTGCTTGAAGTAGGCCGGCTGCCCGGTGAACCTGCCGGCGTGGCGCGGGTAGTGCATGTAGCTCCTGCGCCAGAAGTCGGGCGTGTCGGTCATGAACGAGTAGGTCTCGATGACCTTCGCAACGCCGTCGTCCTTCCCGATGATGAACGACGCGGCGCCCGCCGCGGCCGAGTACTCGAGCGCGTCGCCAGGAGCGCCCTGCGACGTGTCGGCGCCGACGGCCAGGCCGTACTCGATCTTGCCCGCGTCGACGAGGCCCATGCAGACGAACATGGCCTCGGAGCCCGCCTTGCAGGCGAACTCGAAGTCCGCGCAGTGCGCCTCGGGAGTGGCGCCCACCGCCTCGGCGAGCACGGTGCCCGAGGGCTTCACGGCGTACGGATGCGACTCGGAGCCGATGTAGACCGCGCCGATCTTCGCGGGGTCGATTCCCGCCCGCTTGAGGGCGTACTTGGTGGACTCGACCGCCATCGTGATCGTGTCCTGGTCGGGCGACGGGACGGTCTTCTCCTGGAGCATAAGGCCCCGCTTGTAGCTCGGCGCGTCCGCTCCCCAGACCTTGGCGATCTCCTCGACCTTGATCCGGTTGCGCGGCATGTACGCGCCGTAACCGATGATACCAGCCATGTGTACCTCGCTTCCCTCCGGTCCGTGGCGGACCACCCAGTGTCGCTTGCTGCGGGATCCCGACTTCATCCGGGGCTTCTGGGCCCCCCTCTACCGGCGCGGGCGTCCCGGAGCGGCTGGGGGCGCTCCGCCTCCCCATCTTTCGACTCAGCACATGATGTTGCGAACCATTCCTATCTTGCCGACCCTCCTTGCGGCCCGTTCGACCGCTATGCGATACGGAGTCGTTTCTTCCTTCTTGGCCTCTGTGATTATGTCGGCCATGGCATCGTAGACGCGACCCGCCTCCGCCCGGAGGCGCTCCCGCGGCGCGCCCGAAAGCTCGGGCTCTGTCTGAAAAAGCTCCGCGCCGCCTATGACGAAGTCGGGCGCGAAGAGGATGCCCCGCTCGTGCAGGAGATCGGCGTGACGCGGCTCCTCGAGCGTGTCCGACGCCGGCCCCGCTACGATCCTGCATCGCAGCCTGGGTATCGTAGCGTCGTTGAGGATCCTGCCGACTGCGCAGGGAGAGAGGATGTCGCACTCGACGCCGAGGATCTCGTCCGGGCGCGCGACCTGCACGCCCTCGTGCCTGTCCTGCACGGCCTTGATCTGGTCGTAGCGCACGTCGGTCACGGTAACGGTGGCGCCTTCCTCGACCAGCTCGTCGACGAGGAACTGCCCCACCTTGCCGACGCCCTGAACCGCGACGTGCACGCCCTTGAGGGTCGAGTGCCCCGTCAGCTCGCGCATGCACGCCTTCATGCCGGACATGACGCCGAACGCCGTCAGCTCGTGGTTTCCCTCCATCGGGATGACGCTCGACGTCTCCCTCCTCACGTACCGGAACTCGCGGTCGGAGGTGCCGAACGCCGGGTAGGTCACGAACATCCCCTTCAGGCCCTCGACGAACCTCCCGAACGCGCGGAAGTAGGCCTCGTCGGGCTCGTCGTCCTCCTCGACCATGAGGACGGCCTTGCCGCCTCCCATGTCGCTCTCGAGCGACGCGCTCTCCAGGGTCATCATCTCCGATAGGCGCAGCGCGTCGACGATCGCCTGGTCCTCGCTCTCGTATTGCATGAGGCGCGTGCCTCCGACCGACGTGCCGAGCGTCGTGTCGTGTATCGCGATTATCGCCTTGAGGCCGGTCGGCCGGTTGAAACAGAAGATGAGCTGCTCGTGGCCTCGCTTCTTCATTCGGTCGAAGATGTTCATCGTTGCTCCCGTTGATCGCTCGCTCACGCGAAGCGCCCGCGTTGAGCGCGCCGGTCGCGCCGTAACTAGTCCTCGAACTCCTTCTTGTCGCAGATCTCGACCATCGCGCCGCCCGTGCTCTTCGGGTGGAGAAACGCGATGCGCCCGCCCTCTATGCCGGGCTTCGGCCGCTCGTCGATGACGCGGTAGCCAGCGGCCGCCACCTCGTCGAGCGCGCGGTCCAGATCGGGGACCTCGAACGCGACGTGGTGGAACCCCGGGCCGCGCTTCTCGAGCAGCGTCTGGAGCGGGCCGGGGCCCAGAGGCTCGATCAGCTCTACCATGACGTCGCCCGCCTTGAGGAACGCCGCGCGGACGCCGTGAAGCTCCGAGTCCTCGACCTTCACTACCTCGAGCCCCATCGTGTCGACGTAGAGCTTAATCGACTCGTCGACGTTCTCGACGAGTATGGAGATGTGGTCGACGCGCCTGACGCTGTTGTCGCTCACCACTCGCCTCCCGCCGGCTCGTAGCGGCCGTATACTCCCTCGATCGCCGCGGACATCTCGCCCAGCGTCGCGCGCTTCCTCGCGCACTCGACCAGGAGCGGCATCGCCGGGTCGCCGTCGCGGGTCTCCGCCGCGAGCCTCTCCAGCGCGTCCCTGACCGCCGCCTCGTCGCGCCCGGCGCGCAGGTCGGAAAGCCGCGCGGTCTTCTCCTCGCGCATGCGGGGATCGACCGACAGCGTCTCCATGCGCGTCGTCTCCTCCACCCGGTACCTGTTCACCCCCACGATCACGCGCTCGTCCTCCTCGACCGCGCGCTGCTGGTCGTAGGCGCTCCTGGCGATCGACCTCTGGTAGTAGCCCTCCTCGATGGCGGCTATCGCGCCGCCCATCGAGTCGATCTTGTGAAGCTCCTCGTGGACCTCGCGCTCGATGCGGTCGGTCAGCCACTCCACGAAATACGAGCCGCCCAGCGGATCGGCCACGTTCGCGACGCCGCTCTCCTCGGCTATCACCTGCTGCGTCCTCAGGGCCAGGCGCACGCTCTCCTCGGTCGGGAGCGCCAGCGCCTCGTCCCGCGAGTTCGTGTGCAGGCTCTGCGTCCCTCCGAGCACGGCCGAGAGCGCCTGGAGCGCCACCCGCACGACGTTCACGTCGGGCTGCTGCTCGGTGAGGCTCACTCCGGCCGTCTGCGTGTGGAAGCGGAGCATCTGCGCCCTGGGAGAGTCTATGCCGAACCGGTCGCGCACGATCGACGCCCACATCCTTCTCGCGGCGCGGAGCTTCGCGACCTCCTCGAACAGATCGCTGTGCGCGTCGAAGAAGAAGGAAAGCCGCGAGCAGAACGCCGCGCCGTCTATGCCGGCCCATCGCGCGGCCTCCACGTAGGCGGTCGCGTCGGCGAGCGTGAACGCCAGCTCCTGGACCGCCGTGGCGCCGGCCTCCCGGATGTGGTACCCGGAGACCGACATCGTGTTCCACTTCGGAACGTGCTTGTTCAGATAGGCCGAGAGCCCGAGCGCGAACTTCACCGAGTCGGCTGGCGGGTAGATGTAGGTCCCCCTCGCCGCGTACTCCTTCAGGATGTCGTTCTGAACAGTCCCGCGCAGCGCAGACACGTCGGCGCCCGTCTCCTCGGCCGCCACTATGTACATCGCCATCAGCATCGGGGCCGTGGCGTTGATCGTCATCGACGTGCTCACCTGGTCGAGCGGTATGTCCCGGAAGAGCGTCAGCATGTCCTCGACCGAGCAGACGGACACGCCGACCCGGCCGACCTCGCCCTCGGACATCGGATGGTCGGCGTCGTAGCCCATTTGCGTGGGCAGGTCGAACGCCACCGAGAGGCCGGTCTGCCCGTGATCGAGAAGGTAGCGGAACCGCTCGTTGGTCTCCCTGGCGCTCCCGAAGCCCGCGTACTGGCGCATCGTCCACAGCCGTCCCCGGTACATCGTGGGGTGGATGCCGCGCGCGAACGGGTATTCGCCCGGGAAGCCGAGCCGCTCGTCCGCGTCGTCGTGGAGGTCCTCGGAGGTGTAGACCGGCCCCACGACCTCGCCGGAGAGCGTGGCGAACTCGTCCCTGCGCTCGCCGTACCTCTCCAGGGCGGGCTTCAGGGTCTCCTTTTCCCAGTGCCGCCGATTGCGTCGCTCGCGCTTCAAGTGATGAACCTCCAGCTGTGACCGCGCGTTGCGTGTCGGACGTCCGAGCCTCTCCACGCGCCCGCGTATCCCGCTGTGGAAGCCTCCCAGCCGATGCCCGCTACTCGATCACCACAAGCACTTCGCCCTGCGCGACGCCCTGCCCTACGGAGACGCGCACCTCCTTCACGACCCCGCCCGTCTCGCACTTCAGCTCGTTCTCCATCTTCATGGCCTCGAGCGTCACCACGCCCTGGCCGGGAGCGACGTTGCCGCCCTCCTCTACCTCCACGCCGACCACGACGCCCGGCATGGGCGCGGCGATCGTCTCTCCGCCCTCCAGCGCGGCGCCCGTGCCCGTCGCCTCGGCGATCAGCTTCGCGCGCTCGTCCATCACCGAAGCCGTGTATGGCTCGCCGTCGAGGACGATCTCGTACCTGCCGTTCCTCGGATGGGCCGAGAACTCGTACGAGCGGCCCCCGAGGGTCATGGAGTAGACCGGTGACGTCCCGACGCGCACGAGGTCGGCCGCCCGGGACTCGCCGTTCACCGTCACCGAGACGCCGCCGTCCTCTCCGTGCACGACGTCTATCTCGACCTCGGTGCCCTCTATGTCGACGAAGAACCTCAATTCGGCCTCACTT
>WJLY01000018.1 GCA_014728245.1 Candidatus Effluviviaceae Genus IV sp. | reverse complement strand
CGCCTGCGCCGCGCTCGCCCGCTTCGCCGGCCGCGCCGGACCCGAGCGCCTGTATCTTGGCGGGCAGGTGCTCGGGAAAGATCGTCTCGCCTCGCGAGAGCACGACCGCGCGCTGTATCACGTTCTCAAGCTCGCGCACGTTTCCGGGCCAGTCATACTCCATCGCGAGTCTCATGGCGCGCGGCGACATCTTCTTGGGCTTGCCGCCCGGACGGCTCTGCTTCATGAGGAAGTGCCGGGCGAGTACGGGTACGTCCTCGGTCCTCTCCCGAAGCGGGGGAATCGTGATCGTCACGACGTTCAGACGGTAGTACAGGTCGTCCCGAAACCGGCCTTCCCTGATCTCGGTCTCGAGATCCTTGTTGGTCGCGGCCAGCACGCGCACGTCGACCTCCGTGTCGGACGTCCCGCCGACTCGCTGCACGACCCTCTCCTGCAAAAAGCGGAGGAGCTTCGCCTGCAGCGCGGGAGACATGTCGCCTATCTCGTCCAGGAAGACCGTGCCGCCGTCCGCGGTCTCGAAACGCCCCTTCTTCTGCCGCACCGCGCCCGTGAACGCGCCCTTCTCGTGTCCGAAGAGCTCGCTCTCCAGTAGCCCCTCGGGAATGGCCGAGCAGTTGACCGCTACGAAGGGCCTCCTCGCCCTGTCGCTCTTGCGGTGGATCTCGCGTGCCACCACCTCCTTGCCCGTGCCGCTCTCTCCGAGCACGAGCACCGTCGCGTCGCTCTCGGCCACTCTGTGCGCCAGCTCGACGACCTCACGGAAGGCGGGGCTGGCGCCGACGAGATCCGTGTCCGGCTCACCTGACGGGGCACCCGCGCGGTCCTCCTCGCGCAGCTCGTCCCTCGAGGTGAACTTGCGTATCACCGAACGGACCTCGTCGATGTCTATCGGCTTCGTGATGTAGTCGAACGCGCCAAGCTTCATGGCCTTGACCGCGGTCTCCACGGACGCGTAGGCGGTCATCATCAGGACTCCCGTCCGGGGAGACACCTCCTTCATGCGGGCCAGAGCTTCGACGCCGTCGATGCCCGGCATGCGTATGTCCATGATGACCAGATCGTGGAAGCCCGACTTCAGGCTCTCCAGCGCCGAGGCCCCGTCGAAGGCATCATCCACCTCATGGCCGTCCGACTCGAGCACGGCCCTCAGTAGCTCTCGTACGCTCGACTGGTCGTCGACGACGAGAATTCTGAGTCGCGCTCCGCTCACGCGTCCTCTCCTCCCTCGGCCTCCACGGCGACCGGGAGCCTGATCGAGAAGGTCGTGCCGATCCCGGGGCTGCTCTCGACAGATACGCGACCGCCGTTCTGCTCCACCAGCCTCGACACGATGGTGAGGCCCAGACCCGTTCCCTCCTGCTTGGTCGTGTAGAAGGGCTCGAACAACCTGTCCAGCTCATCGGGTCTCATTCCCGGACCGGTATCGGAGATCGAGATCCCGACCATCGGGTCTCCCTCGCCCTCTCGGACGAGCGCTGCTGAGATCGTCAGCGTGCCGCCCCCGCCCATCGCCTCGATCGCGTTCAGAAGCACGTTCAAGAGAGCCTGCTTGATCTGATGTTGGTCGACCAGAACGTCGGGCAGTTCGGACGAGAGCCTGCGCTCGATCGACACGCCCTGGAACCCGGCGTCCTCCGAAACCAGCGCCAGCGCGTCCTCGACGAGGGAATGTGGCGCCGTCGCGCGCCTCTCAGGCCGCACAGGTTTCGCGAAGTCGAGGAGCTCCTGGACCACTCTGTCAAGTCGCTCCACCTCTTCGATCATGATGTCCGAGTACCGTTCCTCGTCGGAGCCCGACTGGAACCTGCTTCTCAGAAACTGCGCGAAGCCCTTGAGCGACGAGAGCGGGTTTCTGATCTCGTGCGCAACGCCCGCGGCCAGACGGCCTATCGCGGCGAGGTGTCTCGCGCGATCCACCTCCGCCTGCAGCTCTCTCACCTCCCGGAGGTCCCGGAACAGAATGACCGAGCCAGTCCTCTTTCCCCCCTCCTCCCGCAGGGACGACGCCGACAGGGACACCGGCAGCTCCTCCCCTTCGACGACGAGCTCCCCTTCCGACTCGAACACGTCACGCTCTCCGCGCGCCACGGCGCCCACGGAAGCGTCGACGCTCCCGGGCTCGAGCGTGATGAGATCGGAGAGCTTCGCGCCGTCGACATCCGAGTCGCCGAGCCGCAGAAGTTCCCGGGCTCTCGGGTTGACCGTGACGACACGTCCGGCGGCGTCGAGCGAAACGAGCCCGCTGGCCATGCTCTCTATCACGTTCTTCGTGTAGGACTGCATGTTGCGGAGGGCGGTGTGCGCCGAACGCGAGCCCGCGAGGACGAACAGGAAGTAGATCGCGGTGCCGCCCACGACCAGGAGGAGCGCGCCCATGAGAAGGGTGTGGTTTCTGGACGCCAGAAATGCCGCCTCCAGATCGGACGAATCGAACGCCACGATGGCGATGAAGGTGAGCACCTCGTCCGGCTGTACGTCTCGTCCCAGAAGGTCCGACAGACGCGTCTCGATATCGGGCGTCTCGGTCCTGTGCCTCATG
>WJLY01000160.1 GCA_014728245.1 Candidatus Effluviviaceae Genus IV sp. | reverse complement strand
GTCGGAAGAGGAGCTCACGGAGCGGCAGAAGGAGGCCTACAGAAGGCTTCTTTCGGTCGGCTATCTGTCCGGATCCAATCCCGTACCGGCAAACTCGGGCGTCGTCATATACGACGGATCGAAGACGTACTACGGACTGAACTTCTACACTTCCGGCCACATGCCCGGCGCCATTCTGATGAACATGAAGGGCGACGTGCTCCATGAGTGGAAGATGGGCTTCCTCGAGGCCTGGAACGAGATGCCGGGCGACGAGAGGCCCCGGTCGATCAAGAGTGGCGGATTCTGGCGCAGGGCGCATCTCTTCGAGAACGGAGACGTGATAGGCATCTACGACTGGATCGGCATGGTGAAGGTGGACAAGGACTCCGAACTCATCTGGGCGAGGTTCGGGGGCTTCCATCACGATCTGGAGGTCATGCCGGACGGCCGCATCTTCACGCTCGTCCGGAAGGCGCGGATCGTGCCCAGGATCCACCCGGAGCTGCCTGTCCTCGAGGACTTCATCGTCGTTCTGGACGAGAACGGGCGCGAACTCGATCGAGTGTCGGTCCTCGAGGCGATCGAGAACTCGGAGCACACGTATCTTCTGTCGGAACTCAAGGAGCACGGCGACATCTTCCACACCAACACCATCGAGGTGCTCGACGGACGGCTGGCCGACGAGATTCCCGGTTTCGAGCGCGGCAACGTGCTCATAACCATCAGGGAACTCGGCTCGATCGCGGTCGTCGATCTCGAGGAGAAGAAGGTCGTCTGGTCGTTCGACGGGCACTGGAGAAAGCCGCACCAGGCCACGGTCCTGCCCAACGAGAACATCATGATCTTCGACAACAAGGGCAACCGCGGTCGCTCGCAGATTGTGGAGTTCGATCCCGCGACCCTGGAAGGCGTGTGGATCTACCGAGGAGAGGAGCCGGACGATTTCTACTCGGGCCAGTGCGGGTCCAACCAGCGACTCCCCAACGGCAACACGCTGATAACGGAGACCGACCGCGGCAAGGCCTTCGAGGTGACGCCCGAGGGCGAGGTCGTCTGGAAGTACGTGAACCCCGCTCACGCCGTCAAGCAAGAGAGCAACGAAGAGCTCATAGCCTCCCTGTTCGAGGTGCTTCGGCTGCCGCCGGAATTCCCCACTCACTGGCTCGACACGGAATAGCCGGGTCGGGTAGGCTAACTTCTCATCCATCAAGGTGTTACATTCGCGAATCGGAGCGTCCGATCGCCAGGTCCCGTGCCGTTTCGATTTGACATGAGTCCCATCCGTTTCTATACTCCACCGTGTAATGCGTAGCCAAGTCGGTGCCGTCAGGCTGTTCCGGAGCGCCAAGGGGGACTGGCTCACGTGCCTGTCCTCGCTTTGTTTTCGGAACGAGCGGGAGAGCCCTGGCGGGGCGCGCTGCGCACACGAGTGCGGGAGACGCCCGCAGGTAATGCGGCCGGAGACGATGCTCGTCGACCGGCGTAGTTTCGCCGCGCCACGCTTGCGAGCGGGCCGGCAAAGAGGAGCAGGAGAGACGCACAGATGAGTCAGACCGGCAAGGTTAAGTGGTTCGACGAGAGCAAGGGATACGGTTTCATAACGCCGGACGACGGTTCGAAGGACTGCTTCGTCCACTATTCGGCGATCCAGGGAGAGGACACGTTCAGAACTCTGGCGGAGGGAGACTCGGTCCAGTTCGAGGTAGTGCAGGCCGACAAGGGCCCTGCGGCAGAGAACGTCGTCAAGATCGATGAGTAGGATCAGTCGTCATCGCTGAACTCAAGCGGGGTCGCCGGGGTTTTCCGGGCGGCCCCGTTCTCTTCTCGCTGCGCCGCACGCGGGTTCAAGCGGGATGGGGGGATGAATGACAGGCAACCGTCCGATCGCGGAGGCGCCAGGGCCGTCGGCGCCGCTCGGTAGGGCGCTCTTCGGACTGGCACTGGCCGGGCTGGCGCTCGTTCTTTCCTCGTGCGCGGGAACGGAGCGACCCGAAGGCGAGCCCCGTCACGTGATCTTCATCTCGATAGACACGGCAAGGGCCGACGCCTTCGGGTTCATGGGAAGCGCGGACGCCTCGACTCCGCGGCTCGATGAACTGGCCGAGGAATCGGTTGTTTTCACCGACTACATGACCGTCGTCCCGACTACCCTGGCTTCGCACACTACGCTCCTGACGGGCAAGCACCCTCACAGCCACGGGACGCCCCGCAACGGCTTCATGGTCAACCGGGAGAACGAGATGCTCCCGGAGATCCTGAAGAGAGAAGGCTTTCACACGGCCGGTTTCGCCGGTTCGTTCGCGCTCGACCGGCGGTTCGACTTCGCTCAGGGCTTCGATCACTACGACCAGGAGTTCGAGATCCTCGTCGGCGATTCGGGCGCCGATCAGAACCAGCGACTCGCCGAGGACGTTACCGACGCGGTGCTCTCCTACCTGGATGGTCTGGGAACCAAGGAGCGGCTCTTCCTTTTCGCTCACTACTTCGACCCTCATCGTCCATACGCCGCGCCCGCTCCGTTCGACACGATTCATGACGGGAGAGGAAGGGAGGGACTCGTCCCGATCCCCGAACTCGTCCGGATGGCAGTCGTGGAGCCAGAGCTGGCCTCGCGGGAGGCGCGGAGACACGTCGCGCAGTACGCGTCGGAGATATCGTACACGGACGAGCACGTAGGGAGGCTGCTGGACGGGCTGAGAACGAGAGGGATCCTCGACGAGGCGCTACTTGTGGTCACTTCAGACCACGGGGAGAGCCTGTGGGAGCACGAAGAGTTCTTCGACCACGGCAGAACCGTACATCAGTCGACAATGCACTCCCTGTGTCTCTTCAGGCTGCCCGGAGGAGAGTCGGGCGGCAGCCGCACGGACGAGCCGGCAGCGAACATCGACATCGTGCCCACCGTCCTTTCGCTCCTCGGAATCGACCTTCCGGCCGAGACTGACGGCATCGCAGTAGAATTCAAGGACGACGAGGAGCTTCCGCGGGACAGACCGCGATTCGGGCAGGCGACGAAGCCGTGGCGGGGCGTCGAGACCGACATAACCTGGCACAACATGCTGAAGTCCCGCTGTATCCGGAAGGGGCCCTACAAGCTGGTGCAGACGCCCTATCTGGGGACCGAGGAGCTGTACGACCTGCGGTCGGACCCTTCGGAGACCCTCGATCTGCTCGGGACCGGAGAGCGGGAGGCTCACTCGGTCGCGGCGGGGCTCAGGCCCGTACTCGTCGAGTGGGCCCGGTCGGCCGATCCCCTGGAGTCGTGGTTCGAGTCCTCGCAGAAGCGCGAGACGATCGAGCGGTTGCGTAGCCTCGGATACCTGCAGTAGCGGGTCTCTGCTCGGACGGCGGGGCCGGGACGGACGCGGATTCGGGACCGTGCGCCGCCCGAGCGACGTGAATGGCTCTACTGGACGTAGCCCAGCGATCTGAGCCACTCCTTCATCTCTTCATCCACCTCGAGCTCCTCCGCGCTCTCCCTGCGCACCGCCGGCATGAGCTCGAGCATGAGATCGGCGGTCTCCGGTCGCTCGAACGCGAGGTTGTCGGTTCGCTCCGGGTCGGCGTCCAGATCGTAGAGCGTCTCTCTGCCGTCGCTCGCCACCGTGTACTCAAGGTTCCCGACGCGGACCTTCGAGAAGGCCAGCTCTTCCCTCGTGGTGTCCAATTCCGGATTGAGCGACTTGAGCGCCCTCACCAGCGCCGGGTTAGCGCCCATGTACTCGGTGATGAGCGGACGGTCCTCGTGCGCGGGAGGTTCCAGGAGCGACCGGCTGTGGGGCGTATCGGGTCCGTCCTCGATCCCGGACAGATCCAGAATCGTGTCGTACAGGTCGGTCAGCATCACGGGATCGTCGCGACGGCCGGGCGCCAGCGCTCCGGGCGCCACCACTACGAGCGGGACTTCGATGAGCGTGTCGAACACCCCGAACTGGTGGTCCATATAGCCGTGGTCGCCGAGGTTCTCGCCATGGTCGGACGTCGCGATGTACACGGTCTCATCGTCCCCCGCGTGCGCTCTCACCAGTTCCACGATCTCGCCGAGGTGCCTGTCGGCGGCGAAGACGTCGCCCTCATAGAGCTTCGCCACCTCGGCAAAATCGATGCGGTCGCCCGAGCGCACACGGGCGTTGTACTCGAGCGCCCATTGGGTCTCGAAGACGTAGTCCGGGGGCAGGTCGGGCAGCCGCCTCTGTCGGTAGTCGTCAGGGGGAGCGTATGGCAGGTGTGGCTCCAGCAGATTGACGAAGAGGACGAACGGCCGGGACCGGTCGCGCTCCGCGAGCCATCTCTCCACATTCCTCACCGTTTCTGGTCCGCCCTGGTCGCTCTGGTTGAACATGTTCGTTCTCTCCTCGGGCTTGACGACGTGCTGCTCGAAACCCCGGAGCATTCCGGTCAGAGTGTCTGTCAGCCAGGGATTGCTGTAGAAGGCGACCGCGTCGTAGCCGTCTTCGGACAGAAGCTCGGCGAACGTCGGACTCTCGGACTCGAACCGGTAGCTGCGGCCCGTGCAGTGGTGTTGGGACGGGAGGAGACCGGAGAAGATCGACGCGTGCGACGGCACGGTCCAGGGTCCGTTCGCCCATGCGTCGGTAAAAACCGTGCCCTCCGACGCGAGCCTGTCGAGCGCCGGCGTCGGGCTCGGCGAGCGGCCGGCCGGGCCGGTGTAATCCCGCCTGACCGTGTCCGTGACGATGACGACCATGTTGGGCCTCTCGGGCGCGCGACCGCAGCCGGTCCACGTCAGAGCGACCAGAAGCGCGATCACCGAAAGCAGCGCCGATGTCGTGAGCCTCGTGTTCATCAGTATCTCTCCCTTACCTGTCGCCCGCTCCACGGTCCCTCGTCTCCAGGAACCTCAGCAGCTCTTGCGCGCGTCCGCGAAATTCAGGGGAGAGCGACGCGGCTGCCCTGGCGTGGGCGGCGCTTCGTTCGCTCGTCGCCGGATCTTTGGAGTACAGCACCGCGAGGTTCCAGTGCGCCGGACCGTCGCGGGGATCGATCTCAAGCACCTTCAGAAGCGACCTCTCTATCAGGGCTCCGTCGCCCGTGGCCATGCCGAGCCGTGAGATACCGACCCAGGCCTCCTTGTGAGTCGGCTCGAGCTCCGTCGCCCTCAAGAGATGCTCGCGGGCATCCTCGAAGCGCCCCGTCTCCGTGTAGATGATCCCGAGGTTCGTGTGGGCCATGACGAGGACAGGATTCAGCCTCAGGGCCTCCTTGAGAGCCTCCTCCGCCTCGCGGTACTCGCCCAGCCGGCCCAGCACCGCCCCCATGTTGGAGTACGCCAGATCGAATCCCGGGCTCTCCTCGGTCGCCCGCCTGAACTGCTCGACCGCCAGCTCGTGGCGGCCCGCGTCGCGGTAGATCGCCCCCAGGATCGCGTACGACGGTCCCAGCGTGAAGTCGACGATCGGCAGGTTCACGACGATGAGCGATGCCACCAGCACGATGAGCGGCTTGCTCCAGCCGCCGCGCTCGCGCGCCCTCAGACGCTTCCAGATCCACCAGATACCGTGCGCCGCGAAGATGAGCACTACCGGCACCGCAGGGAGCCTGTAGCGGGCCGTCACGAAGAAGGGGAGAAGCGAGATCATGTAGGTTCCGAGAAAGAGATAGAGAAGCATGAGGTCGCGCCAGCGCCTGCGCGACACATAGATTCCCATGATGCCGACGGGCACCATCCAGGCGAAGACGAAGGGATTCAGGCGCAGCACGTTCGAGAACGTCCGGAAGAAGTTGATGTCGTAGTGATTGGGTATCTCGTAGGCGTTCCAGAAGAGCAGCAGCTTTCGACCGAGGAGCCTGAGTTCCTCGAACGGGTGCTCGCGCGCGTATCGGAGCCCCCTCTCGAACCAGTAGGAGGACACTTCCGCGGCCGTGAGCTCTCTCCCTAGCCGACGTTCCGCATAGCGCTTCGAGCCCTCGTAGAGGTTCTCCCTCATCGATTGCTCCACTACGAACGTACCGTCGGCATCCTCGTTGTTGCCTATGTAGAAGTTGATGCCTCCGTTGCTCGTAGTCAGTATGAAGTCTCCCGATGCGATGTAGTTGCTGATGGTGGCGGGGGCGATGGGAAGGACCGTCCCG
>WJLY01000159.1 GCA_014728245.1 Candidatus Effluviviaceae Genus IV sp. | reverse complement strand
TCCCGCACCTCTGGCTACGCTTCAGGGGGGCGGCCGGGCTTCGGGGTGACCGGGGAACGAAGGAGGTGCTCGGTCCGGGAATCAGAGCGCTAACGGCGGCCACGAGGTCGGCGCTCTCGTTCGCGGCGGGGTTGGGCGCCGCGCTGGCCCTGAAAACGGAGGTCGCTTCGCCCCAGACGCTCGTCGTGGCGGGCGCGTTCTTCGTTCTGACGCTCTTCGCGCTCAGGGCCAGGGTCCCGGTCACGGCGCTGGGGCTGGCGGGCGTGGCCGGCGGCGTAGCGATGATGTACACGCGCTTTTGAGGAGGGCGCTCTTGCTCAGGGAGACGGCGATTCTGGCGAACAAACACGGCCTGCACGCCAGGCCGGCCGCCGAGTTCGTGAAGCTGGCGGGTCGATTCGAGGCCGACGTCAAGCTCACGAAGGACGAGATCACCGTTGACGGGAAGAGCATCATGGGCGTCATGATGCTCGCGGCCGAACGCGGAAGCAGGGTGACGATCACCACCGACGGCGCCGACGAGCACGAGGCGCTCAAGGCGCTCAGGGCTTTCCTCGAAACCGACCACGTGGAGGACTAGGCGCTTGATAGACCTCGAGAGCATAGGGAAGACACAGTACAGGAAGGGCATTCCCGCTTCTCCCGGGATCGTGATAGGCAGGGCGTTCATACTCGATACGGAACGTCCCCACGTGGCGGCGGAGTGCATACTCCCGGAGCGCGTCGACGAAGAGGTCGAGCGCTTCCAGGCGGCGGTCGATGACGTCAAGTCGGAGCTTCTGCGCCTGCAGAACTCGCTTGAGGAGGAACTGGGGAAGGAGCACGCCCGCATCTTCGAGGCGCACCTGATGATGCTTGAGGATTCGATGGTCCTCGACGGCACGATCCGGCGCGTTCGCGAGGATCGCCTGAGCGCGCCTCTGGCGCTCACGGAGACGATAGGCAGCGTCACCGCCGCGATGGAGCGGACCGACGACGAGTACCTGAGGGACCGCGTGTACGACATCAAGGACATCGAGCGACGTCTTCTCATCCGTCTGCTGGGTCGCGAGTCGGACACGCTGCGGCACCTCAGTGACGACGTGATCGTGGTGGCAAGAGAGCTCGCCCCGACTCACACCGCCTCGATGCACAAGGAGAGGGTGACCGGCTTCGCCACCGAGGCCGGTGGGCGAACGTCCCACGCGGCCATCATGGCGAGGTCTCTCGAGATCCCGGCGGTCGTGGGACTCGGGCGCATGACGGACCTGATCGACCAGGGCGAGTCGATCATCGTAGACGGAACGCTCGGGATCGTCGCCTACAAGTATGACCAGTCGATCCTCGACTACTACCTCGATCGCAAGAAGAAATACGAGGAATTCGAACGTAGCCTGCTGAAGCTCAAGGACTACCCCGCCGTCACCAGGGACGGGAGGAAGTTCGAGCTGGCGGCGAACATCGAGATCCCCGACGAGGTGGATTCGGCGATATCCCACGGCGCCGAAGCTATAGGGCTTTTCCGTACCGAGTACCTCTTCATAGCCAGGGACAATCCGCCGACTGAGGACGAGCAATACGAGGCCTATCGCCACGTCGTCGAGGCGATGGCCCCATCGTCGGTCGTCATTCGGACGCTCGACGTCGGGGGCGACAAGTTCGGTCCGAGGGGGGCCTCGCCCAGGGAGGAGAATCCCTTCCTCGGATGGCGCGGAATAAGGTACAGTCTGTCGAAGCCCGACGTGTTCATGCGCCAGCTCCGCGCGATTCTCAGGGCCAGCGTTCATGGTTCGGTCAGGATCATGTTCCCCATGATCTCGTCTCTCCATGAGGTGCGAGATGCCAAACAGGTGCTGGAGGCCTCGCGGCAGGAACTCAGGACCTCGGGGACCGACTTCAGGGAGGACGTAGAGATCGGCGTGATGATCGAGACGCCCGCCGCGGCCACGATAGCAGACATGATCGCCGACGAGGTGGACTTCATGAGTATCGGCTCCAACGATCTGGTGCAGTACTCCCTCGCGGTCGACAGGGGAAACGACCGCGTGGCCTATCTCTACGATGAATACCACCCGGCCGTCCTCAGGCTGCTCGAACAGACTGTCAGGTCGGCGAAGAAGCGACGCAAGTGGGTCGGCCTCTGCGGGGAGATGGCGGGCAATCCGCTCTCCGTGCTGCTTCTCATAGGCCTCGGACTGGACGAGCTTTCGACCAGCCCACTCATGCTGCCCGAGGTGAAGAGCATCGTAAGATCGACAAGCTACAACTCGGCCAGGAAGACACTCCAGAAGGCTCTGAACATGAAGACCGGTTCCGAGGTCCGCAGATATCTGGAGGGTATATTCCGGAAGAGGTACCCGGAGATCAGCGCAACGGAGCTCATCGGTTGAACATACTCGAGGACTTGGCGGGCATGCGGGAGATCGATCGGGGAGGCATGCGCGCCCACATCGAGAGCTTCCCGAATCACCTGGTTCGCGCGCTCGAGATAGGCCGTGGCACCGAACTTGGCTTGTCCGGCGAAGGTGTTACCGCGATCGCGGTCCTGGGTATGGGCGGTTCGGCGATCGCCGGAGACCTCGTGGCCGGTCTCCTCGCAGACGAACTACGCGTTCCCATGCGAAGCGTAAGGGGATACGAGCTGCCGGGCTTCGTTGACCCGGCGACGCTGGTCTTCGTGTCCAGCTACTCGGGAAACACTGAGGAGACGCTTGCCGCCTATGACGCGGCTGACGCCACGGGGGCGAGGATCGCTTGCCTGACCTCCGGGGGCGAGGTCGCGAGGCTTGCCGGGGAGCGGGGGCACGATGTGATCCGGATGCCGCCGGGGTTCCCGCCCAGAGCGGCGCTCGCGTTCAGCTTCGTGCCGATGCTGGTCTCGCTCTGGCGGCTCGGGCTGGCCGGTGATCCGCGCGAGGAGATCGAGGACGCCGTTTCGGTCTGCCGCGACACGGTTGCGCGGTGCGGTCTGGAGCGCCCGGTGGACCGGAATCCCGCGAAGGAGATCGCCGCGTGGCTCGCCGGCAAGGTACCCGTCGTCTACGGGGCCACTCCGCGGGCTAGCGCGATAGCGACCAGATGGGCGGGGCAGCTGTCGGAGAATGCGAAGACGATCGCCCACGCCAACGAACTTCCGGAGATGAACCACAACGAGATCGTAGGGTGGGGCGGAGAGGAGCCTCTGAGCGGTCGGGGGGCGGTGATATTCCTCCGGGACGCCGAAGACCCGGAGAGAGTGTCGCGGCGCGCCGACCTCACGAGAGATGAGATCCGCGCGTCGGGCGCTCCCGTACGCGACGTCGAGAGCCGGGGAGAGACCAGACTTGCCAGGATGCTGTCGCTCGTTGGACTGGGCGACTTCGTGAGTCTCTACCTGGCCTTTCTGAAGTGCGTTGACCCGACTCCGGTAGAGCCGATCGACAGACTCAAGAGCGCGCTCTCGAACTGAGAAACTCTGCCATATTGCGAGGCCCGGACATGAAAGCAATAATACCTGTCGCCGGAATAGGTACGAGACTGAGACCGCACACTCACACGGCCCCGAAGGCGCTCATACAGGTGGCGGGCAAGCCGATCCTGGGTCACATTCTGGACGAGCTCAAGCCTATCGGGATAAGCGAGGTCGTCCTGGTAACTGGCTACATGGGCGACCGGGTCAAGGACTACGTCGAGGAGGCGCACAACGACCTCGACGCCACGTACGTAGATCAGGAAGAGCGCAAGGGGCTGGGTCACGCGATACACCTGACGGCAGACTCGATCGACGACGAGCCGGTCCTCATCATCCTGGGCGACACGATCGTGACCGCGGACTTCTCGTCGTTCGTCCGAGGAGAGCGAACACTCATCGGCGTTAAGGAGGTCGACGACCCGTCGAGGTTCGGCATTGTCGAGGTCGAGGACGGAGAGGTCAAGAGCCTCGTGGAGAAGCCGGACGTCCCGCCGTCGAACCTGGCCATAGTGGGCCTCTACTACGTCGTCAACACGCCTCTTCTCTTCGAGTGCCTGAGCAGGGTGATCGACGAGGACATCAAGACGAAGGGCGAGTATCAGCTCACCGACGCTCTGATCCTCATGCTCGAGCGAGGCGAGAAGATGGGCACGTTCGCCGTCGAAGGCTGGCACGACTGCGGTCTGCCGGAGACGCTCCTCGCGACCAACAGGTACCTTCTGGAGCGTTCGGGTGGTAACGGGGGAGACCACCCCGGCTCGGTCGTGATCCAGCCGTCGTCGATCGATGAGACGGCGGTGATAGAGAACTCGATCGTGGGCCCGTACGTCTCCGTCGCCGCCGGGTCGCAGGTCAGGTTCTCGGTGGTTCGAGACAGCATACTGAACGTCAACTCGAAGGTGGAGCGAAGCCTCCTTACCGAGTCGCTGATAGGAGAGGGGGCGGTCGTCAAGGGCAGCTATCGCCGCCTCAACGTGGGCGATTCGTCGGAGATAGAGATAGTCGGTTGAGGCGGGGCGTCGGCTTCGCCGGAAGGCGTATATGACAGGAGGGACGAGGCTTGGGAGACTACCTTTTCACATCCGAGTCGGTCACCGAGGGACACCCCGACAAGGTGGCTGACCAGATATCCGACGCTATCCTCGACGGGATCCTCAGCAAGGACCCGAAGGGACGAGTCGCCTGCGAGACTCTGGTCACGACGGGCCTCGCCTTCGTGTCCGGAGAGATTACGACCGAGGCATACGTAGAGATTCCCAGGATCGTAAGGGAGACGATCAGGGAGATCGGCTACACGAGTCCGACTTACGGCTTCGACCACGAGACGTGCGCCGTGCTCTCTTCGATCGACGAGCAGTCGGGCGACATCTGGCTGGGCGTCGAAGGGGGCGGAGCGGGCGACCAGGGGATGATGTTCGGGTACGCCACGTCGGAGACAGAGGAGTACATGCCTATGCCGATCCACCTTGCGCACCGCCTGGCCCGCAGGCTGGCGAAGGTGCGGAAGGAGAGGATCCTCAACTACCTGAGGCCTGACGGAAAAACGCAGGTGACGGTCCAGTATGAGAACGGGAAGCCCGTCGCGATCACGACCGTCGTAGTCTCGGCTCACCACAGCCCGGACGTGGATATGGGACAGATGTCGCTCGACATCAAGGAAAAGGTCGTGGACCCGGTCCTCCCGCACGAACTGAAGCACGACGAATACAGGCTGCTCGTCAACCCGACGGGACGATTCGAGGTCGGAGGGCCCCAGGCCGACTGCGGCCTCACGGGCAGGAAGATCATCGTGGACACGTACGGAGGCGTGGGAAGCCACGGAGGAGGCTGCTTCTCTGGCAAGGATCCGACCAAGGTCGACAGGTCCGCTTCTTACGCCGCGAGGCACGTCGCGAAGAACATGGTGGCGGCCGGGCTCGCGGAGCGATGCGAAATACAGATCGCCTACGCCATAGGCGTGCCTGAGCCCATCTCGGTCATGATCGACTCCAAGGGCACGGGACAGGTACCCGACAGAGAGCTTGTCGAGATCGTCAGGAAGCACTTCGACCTGAGACCGCGCGCCATCATCGATCGCCTGGACCTTAGCCGGCCCATATACCGCAGGACCGCGTCCTACGGCCACTTCGGCAGGGAGGAGAGCGACTTCACGTGGGAGCGCCTGGACATGGTCGACGATCTCAAGGAGGGCTGCTAGGCGGAATCGGGCCCGAGAACCTGGCGGCCCGCCGGCGGAAGAGCCGGGCACCGTGTGAGCAATGACCAGAGGAGGAGAAATGCAGCATGACATAGCCGACGCCGGCCTGGCGGGCCGGGGCGCGGACCGTACGGAATGGGCGGCACAGAAGATGCCGGTGCTCAGGAGCGTAGCCGAGCGGTTCGAGCGGGAGAGGCCGCTGGAGGGTATGGTGATAGGGGGTTGCCTCCACGTGACGACCGAGACGGCGAACCTCATGATCACGCTCAAGGCGGGAGGAGCCAGGCCATCTCTCTGCGCTTCCAATCCCCTCTCGACACAGGACGACGTGGCCGCCCACCTGACCGTCGACCACGACATCCCGGTCTTCGCGGTGCGCGGCGAGGACAACGAGCGCTACTACTCACACATCCGTTCGGTCCTCGACCTCAAGCCCTCGATCACCCTGGACGACGGCGCGGATCTGGTATCCACGATCCACACTGAACGGCGGGAGCTGATACCGAACCTCCTGGGGAGCATGGAGGAGACCACCACGGGCGTCATCCGGCTCAGGGCTATGGAGAAGGACGGCGCTCTGGAGGTCCCCGTCATAGCGGTGAACGACGCCAACACGAAGCATATGTTCGACAACCGGTACGGGACCGGGCAGAGCACGATAGACGGGATCCTGCGGGCGACGAACACGCTCGTCGCGGGCTCGGTCTTCGTGATCGCGGGCTACGGGTGGTGCGGAAGGGGCCTGGCCTTCAGGGCGCGCGGCATGGGAGCGTCCGTCGTCATCACCGAGGTCGATCCGCTGCGGGCTCTCGAGGCCGTGATGGACGGGTTCCGGGTGGCCAAGATGGACGAGGTCGCCTCCGTCGGGGACATTTTCGTGACCGTCACCGGCGACATCAACGTCCTGGTGGGCCGGCACTTCGAGATGATGAAGGACGGCGCGGTCGTGGCCAACTCCGGCCACTTCGACGTCGAGATCGACAAGGAGGCGCTCAAGGAGCTCGCGAGGGAAGTCAAGAAGCCCAGGGAGAGCGTCGAGACGTACGTGCTTGCGGGCGGCAAGCGGGTGAACCTACTCGGAGAGGGCAGGCTGGTCAACCTCTCCGCCGCGGAGGGGCACCCGGCCGCCGTTATGGACATGAGCTTCGCGAACCAGGCGCTCTGTTGCGAGTACCTGGCGGGTCGTTCCGAAGGGGACAAGCTCGACACCAGGGTTCACTCGGTACCCGAACAGATCGACGCCGGCGTCGCGGCGCTCAAGCTCGCGTCGATGGGCGTCGCGATAGACGAGCTGACGCCGGAGCAGCGTGAGTACCTCGCATCCTGGGAGATGGGCACGTAGCTTCGGCC
>WJLY01000158.1 GCA_014728245.1 Candidatus Effluviviaceae Genus IV sp. | reverse complement strand
CCCGCGGACGGCGGCCGGGGCCGGTCGATCAGCAAGGGAACAGAGGGGAGAGCGGCGATGCCGGCAGCGATGAGAGAGGGCGGGAGACTGGTTGTCATAGGCGGCGTGGCGGCGGGTCTGACCGCCGCCAGCCGGGCGCGGCGGCTACGGCGGGACATAGAGATCGTCGTTCTCGAGAAAGGACACGATGTCTCGTACGCGGCCTGCTCGCTCCCCTACTACATCTCGGGTGTGATCGAGAAGCGGAAGAGCCTGATCGTCTACGAGGCGGACTTCTTCCGCCGCGAGCGCGGAATCGATCTGCGGCTCGGCGCCCGGGCCACGCGGGTCTCGCCGCGCGCAAGGACGGTAGACTGCGGCTACGAGGACGGTTCGGAGGAGACTCTGAGCTACGACGCGCTCGTGCTCGCGACGGGCGCAACGCCGATCGTGCCCCCGTTCCCCGGCTCCGGAATGCCCGGCGTCTTCACGCTGCGGACCTTCGCGGAGGGGGACGCGATCAAGGAGTTCATAGACTCCAGGAATCCGCGCTCGGCGGTCGTCGTCGGCGCGGGATACATCGGGCTTGAGATGGCGGAGGCGCTCGTGACGCGGGGCCTCGAGGTCACCGTGGTCGAGCGGCTTCCCGGTGTCATGAACACGTTCGATCCCGACATGGCTGAGATAGTGGAACGGGAGCTGCACTCCAACGGAGTCCGTGTGCTCACCGGCGCCGGTGTCGAGGCCTTCGAGCCCGGAGACGACTCGGCGGCCGTCGCTTACGCGCTCATCGACGGCAGACGGACCGCCACAGACATGGCCATCCTCTCAGTGGGAGTGAGGCCACGGACTGAGCTGGCGCAAGAAGCCGGACTGGAGCTTGGCGCCTCGGGCGCGATCAAGGTCGACGCCAGGCAGATCACGAGCGAGGCTTCGATACTTGCGGCCGGCGACTGTTGCGATACGGTCCTGACGGTGACCGGAAAGAGAACGTGGATCCCGCTCGGCACGACGGCGAACAGGCAGGGCAAGGTGGCCGGCGAGAACGCGGTCGGCGGGACGGCGCGGTTCCCGGGCGTGGCGGGCACGAACATCTCCAAGGTCTTCAAGCTGGAGGTCGCCCAGACCGGCCTCACCGAGAAGGCGGCGCGCGAAGAGGGGCTCAGGGCCGCTTCCGCGACGATCACGGCGTCTTCCCGGGCCCACGGTTACCCCAGCGCGGTTCCCATCCGAGTGAAGATCGTATTCGAGAAGGGGACGGCGAAGCTCCTCGGCGCGCAGATCATAGGCGAGGAGGGAGCGGCCAAGCGCATCGACTCCGTGGCGGCCGGGCTGCGGTCCGGTATGACCGTCGGCGAGCTGTCCACCGTCGACATGGGCTACGCTCCCCCGTTCTCTCCGGTTTGGGACCCGGTTCTGATCGCGGCCAGGCAGGCCGTGAAGAAGACGGGCGCCTGAACCGTCTCTCTCAGCGAGCTTCGTCCCGGGAAGGCGGCGCGCCAGGCGCGGCGCGCCAGACGCCCGGACGCTCAGTGGAGCCTGTTCCCCCACGGACGGCATCGGCAATGCGTTCTATCCTCCTACGAGCACGACGTTCCTTCCTCTCGACGACCACCCTCGCGGCGGTCGCGGCGGTGCTTTCGTGCGCACTGGCCGCGCGGGCTTCCGAGCTCTCCCTCATCGACTCGCTCTACGCGCGGGCCGAGAGGGAGTACGCAGAGGGCGATTTCGGCGAGGCCGCGCCGGCGTACGCTGACGTGATCGCGCGAATAGAGGGTCGGTCCGGCCCGGAGGTCGGCTATCTCGAGGACCGCGCCCGCAGAGCGCGGTTCCTGCTGGGCCGCGCGCTCGAGGAGGAGTCCCGGTGGGACGAGGCGAAGGACGCCTACGAGCGGTCTCTCGAGGAGCTTCCCGTCATCGCGGACGCCGTCAGACTCCGGATCGCGAGATGCCTGGCGGAGGAAGAAAACTACGGGCGCGCCGTGGAGACCTTGCGGTCGGTCGTCGACGCGCCCGAGCGCACTACGCTCTATGCCTCCGCGGTCGAGCAGCTCGCCGGCGTGCACCGCGAGGCCGGCGACTACGACGTGGCCGTTCAGTGGTATCGGGTCCTGTTGAGCGAGCTTCCGGGATACGACGACCAGGCGAGGCTCCGATACAAGACGGGCCTGGCGCTCAAGGAGCGAGGAGACGAGGCCGCGGCCGCCGAGAGATTCGCGGAGGTGGTGGAGGAGTACCCGCGCTCACGACATGCCCGGGACGCGTTCGGCGAGGGCAGGATCATCTCGAGGGCCTTCACCGACAGGTACCATCAGGGGCTCATCCTCTACAACTGGCGGCGCTACAGGGAAGCCGTCGAGTTCTTCACCTACTACCTGCGCTATAACGACCAGGGCGAGAACCGTCCGCAGGCCACATACTTCAGGGCCAGAAGCCACCAGCGAACCGGCGACTACTGGAGGGCCGCTCGCGACTACGAGGAGGCGGTCGAGTTCGGCCCCGAATCCGAGTACTTCGATCTCGCGTGGAAGAGGCTGGCGTACTGCGTTCGGGTGACCGGAAGGATCGACGAGAGCCTCGCGATGTACGAGGAATACGCGTCGGTCTATCCGGAGAGCGGGACCGCCCCGGATATGCTGTGGGAGAAGGGGAGACTGCTGGAGGAGGAGCGCAGGTGGGCGGAGGCCATCGCCGAATACGAGGAGATGGCCCGGCGTTACCCCGCATCGGAGAAGGCGCGTGACGCCCGCTTCAGGGCGGCGCTCTGCCTCTACAAGCTCGAGCGCTACGAGGAAGCCGACGCCGCTTTCGCGGACCTGCCTGTTGCGGGCGACGGGAACGAGTCGGCGCGGGCCTTCTTCTGGGCGGGGAAGTGCCGCGCCGCGCTCCATGAGTGGGAGGCGGCGGCCGCCAGGTACCAGGACGCGGTCCGGGCCGCGCCCGATTCCTACTACGGCAGGAGGGCGGCCTACCGGTTGCGTCAGGGGCAACGCCCGACTGCGTACGCGCGCGGCGCGCGCGCCGGAGTCGCCACGTCGGAGGAGGCGCTGGAGCTCGGCGGCCACACGCAGCTCGGATTTCCCTTCAGAAGAGTGAGCGGTCTCCAGGACTTCGCGGCCTGGCTGGCGGAGTGGTATCACCTGGTCTACGTGCCGGGCGAGCGCATCGAGCTGGCGCGGATGCTGCGCAAGGAGCCGGCCTTCCTGAGGGCCGACGCGTTTCTCCTGCTCCACATGCCGGACGAGGCTGGGCGCGAGCTTTCGCACCTGGAGGACATGTACGGCTCGGACCCCCGCATGCTCGACATCCTCATCGGCTACTACGAGGCCATGGGCCTCCACAGTCGGGGCATACGGCTTGCCGAGTGGATACTGGAGCTGTCGCCGGCGGATACGATCAGCGATGCGCCCCCGTACCTCAGGCGCAAGATCTGCCCCGATCACTTCGACGCGGTCGTCAGAAACGAGTGCTCGAGATACGGCATCGACCCGGCGCTCTACTACTCGCTCATGAGGCAGGAGAGCCTCTTCGAGCCCGAGGCGGTCTCGTGGGTGGGCGCCAGGGGGCTCTCGCAGATCATGCCGGGAACCGGTCTGTGGATAGCCAGAAGGCTCGGGGTGAGAGGCTTCCGCACGAAGGATCTCCTGGACCCCGAGCTGAACATCAGGTTCGGCGCGTACTACCTCGCGGAGCAGCTCGAGGACTTCGAGGGCGACATCATGCGGGCGCTTGCCGCGTACAACGGCGGCCCGCACAACGTCGATCGGTGGTGGGACTACGGCGGCGGGCGCGACACCGACGTCTTCGTCGAGGACATCGGATACGCGCAGACCTACGACTACGTGAGGCGGGTCTTCCTCTACGGTGAGTTCTACCGCGAGCTGGGCTCCGGCGGCTGATCGGCCGCGCTGTAGCGCGACTCATTCGCGAAGCGTCCTCTGCCTTCCACGGGCCGGGAACGCGCTGGAACTCGCATGCGGGTGCTCATGCGCGCGGCGCGGGTCGAGAGATACGCATCCGCGTCCACGTGCGCGGCGCGCAGGCCGACTCGCGTCGAGGCTCAGATCCCGGACCTCAGCACGTAGGCCCAGTTCGCGCCGAGCAGGAGGGCCGCCGAGATCCAGAGCATCCTGCGTTCCGTTCGGCTCACTCGCATCCTGACGGCCCACCTTCCCAGCCTGTTGGCGATAAGAAGGCACGCGGCGAGCGGCGCGCCTATGAGCAGGGTGGCGGCGTCGAGCGGGTTGGTTCGCCAAGCGTCGGCCGGCTCGCCGTTCAGGACGTGCCGCGTTGCGCGAACCATTCCGCACGTGGGGCAGGGGAGGCCCGTCACGAGACGGAAGGGGCAGACAACGGGGCCTCCTCCGGTGGCGGCGGCCGCGGCGATGAGCCCGAGCAGCACGAGGACCACTCCCGCGGCGACAGCCGCTCGCGGGAGCGGATATGGTGTGTCCGCTCTGACGAGAGAGACTCGCAAGGGAAGCTGCTATGAGTAGGGTCCGCCGAGCGCTCCGAGAACGCCGGTGGACAGCGCGGCGAAGAGCACGAACAGCATCCAGATGAACCCGAGGATGCCGAGCGCCGTCCCGACGATCCCGCAGATCATCCCGGCCTTGGTGAGCTGCTCGTCCGCGCGGTGGCGCTTCCCTTCCCGCATCTCGCGCAGGTCGCCGGCGCCCATCACCCAGGCGATGATGCCAAGGATGAAGCACAGAACGATGCCGAGTATGCCGAGTGCGAGCACCAGGCCGCCGCGGCCGGGCTTCATCTCGGTCGACTGCTCACGCTCAGGATCCATGGTCGTCCGACCCGCTTCCGGCGTCGGCCGGCCTTCCTGCGGAATGGCCTGATTGTCTTCCTGCATATCGTCTCCTCGCGGACTGTCCCGGGCGTCGCCGGGCTACTCCGACGACTCCGCCCCGGAGCCTCCGCCGTGCTTCTCCAGATAGTCCTTGATCGCTTTGTGCAGGGCGTCGGCTGCGAGATTGGAGCAGTGCATCTTCTGTGGCGGAAGCCCGTCCAGCTCCTCGGCCACGCTCTCTCTCGTGATGGCCATCGCCTCTTCGAGCGTCTTGCCCTTGGCCAGCTCGGTCACCATGCTGCTCGTGGCGATCGCCGAACCGCATCCGAACGTCTTGAAGCGGATGTCCTTGATGACGTCGCCCTCGACCTTGATCTGGATCTCCATGAGATCGCCGCAGACAGGGTTGCCCTCGACGCCGACCCCGTCCGGCTCGTCGAGTTCGCCCACGTTCCGCGGGTTTCTGAAGTGGTCGAGGACCTTCTCGCTGTAGACTGGCGCCATTTCCTTTCCGTACTCCTTTCGATGAGAGGCAGACAACATGATAGCGTCTCAGGATTCGCCGGTCAAGAAGCCGCGCTGAGCCATCGAATCCACCGGTCGAGAGGGGATTCGGGGCCGCTGAACCCGCGCGTCGCGAAGGCGCTCTGGGCCGCCCAGCCAGTATGAGAGCATGTCAATTCGCCCGCCGAACCTGCTTGCGGCCGCGGGGAAACCGCGAGATACTGGCCCCCTGAGGAAAACAACACGAGAGGCGGAATGGGTACGAAGTTGCAGTCACCGGAGAAGCGGCTCAGAACCACGCCCTGGATGCGGGGCTCGGTAACAATCGGGACGAGCGGGCGGGACACGCGCCACTCGACCGCGCTCGCGGCGCGCGGGTCGAACGTGCGTCGTTCGACCATCCCGAGGGCGTGCGCGCTCGCGCTGGGACTCGCGGCATGCGCCGCGGCGCACCTTCACGCGACCGACGCCCACGCGCAGAT